>JAYUFH010000194.1:0-1939 GCA_043738765.1 Pseudomonadota bacterium
TTGCGCGGGGTTGATCGGTTGGTTCTGGTTCCGCGGTGCCGACGAAGCAGGCGCCAAGCCCGTGCAGGCAGGCAAGGGCAATCCAGCCAGGAAAAAATCCAAAAAAAAATCCAAGAAAAAGTTTAACGTCAATGCGCTATTCCTTGGCAGTGCGCCGCTGACCACGTTGCCGTTGTGGCAGGTAGACCCTTCGATCTTGCTGAAGATCTTTGTGGTGTTCGCCAGTATGAGTCTCATGCTATTTGGCGGGGGTTATGTGTTCATTCCGCTGATACAGGAAATTGTGGTGAATGGCCATGGTTGGGTTACCCATCAGGAATTCATCGATGCCATTGCCATGGGCCAGATCACGCCCGGCCCCATCCTGGTCAGCGCGGCCTTCATTGGACTCAAGGTCGCCGGTATGGCGGGTGCCGTGGTGGCGATCATCGGCATCTACCTACCATCGGCCCTGCTTATGGTCGGCAGCACCCACATGCTTGAGCGTATCAAGCGTTCATTGGTCATCAAGGCGGCCCTGCGCGGTGTGCGCCCGGCGGTGATCGGGATGATCGCCGCCGCGGCCGTCACCGTCGGTTGGACCGCCCCGCATCACTGGGTATCGGTGATGATATTGGTCGTTGCACTGATCGCGCTTATGCGCCTGCGTATAGATGTCGTATGGGTAATACCGACATCGGGCCTGGTCGGCCTGATGCTGTTTTAACCAAATGCAAGAGCGAGGGACCGCCAATGAACGAACATGCCCTGGATGTGTTTTACGCCAGAACGATACGTCTCAGTGATGGTTTAGTGACGCCCTACGGTGGCGAGCTGGTGCAGGCATTCGTGCCAGCCGGCAAGCGCCAGGAACGCCAACGGGACATGCACGGCCGTGCGCATGTGGAACTGTCGCTGTGCGAACTGCGTGATCTCGAACTGCTGGCGTGTGGCGCCTATTCTCCACTGACCGGCTTCATGAATCAGGCGATTTATCGCGACGTGTGCGAGAAGGAAAAACTCCCGAGCGGCTTGGCGTGGGGTCTGCCGGTAACGTTGGCGATAACGGCGGACGTGGCGCGCGACCTGCGACCTGGTGCAAAAATTACCCTGGCTTATCTCGCAAACCCAGTGGCCGAGATGATCGTAGAGGATGTCTATCCCTGGGACCCGGCGGAAGAGGCGCGCTCGGTATGGGGCAACGACCTCCTTATGCAGCCGGGCATCGTTGCGCGGCAGCAGCGCGGGGCAACCCACCTGGTGGGAGGGCCCATTGCCTTCCTCGCTGTGCGCAACGCCCCCTACCTGCAAATCAAACACCTGTGGCCGCGCGAGACCCGAGGCAAGATGACCTTGCATGGCTGGCACAGCATGGCGGCCTTTCACATGCGCAATCCGTGGCAGCGCGCCCAGGAATACCTGTTGAAGTGCGCCCTCGAGTCATCCGACGGATTGCTTTGGCATACAGAGAATGACGCCGCAGCTGAAAGCCGTTCGGCGCCTGACAAAGCCATCATCGAGGCCAGCCAGCTGCTGCTGCAGAATTATTTTCCCGACGTGCGTATCTTCGCGAATCCTTTACCGGGCCGGATACTTGGCGCGGGCGCGCGTGCTGCGCTGCAACATGCCATTGTCAGCCAGAATTATGGTTGCGACCGCATATTTTTTTCCTCAGGTACCGGGTCAGAGAACGAGCGCCAGGCGACGTCGGTGTTGCAGGCCAGGTTGCGCGACGCAGTCAGTGGTGGCCTTGAGATCACCCCTGTATTTCTCGAGGCGGCGTTTCATTGCGAGGCCTGCGGTGGTGTCGCCACGGAGAAGTCATGCCCGCATGAGGCCACGCAGCGTATATTCATGTCGGAAGCGGATATTCAGGAAAAACTTTTTTCCGGCGAGAGTCTCCCCACCCTGGTGACGCGACCGGATATTGCACGCGCGTTGGCGCGCGGTGTTTCCATGG
>JAYUFH010000195.1:0-1937 GCA_043738765.1 Pseudomonadota bacterium
GCCGCCGGCATCGAATCCGTCGTCGCCACACCGACCGGAGCTTCCGCGAACTTCAGCAACGTGACGGAGACCTACACCGTCTCGGGGTATCCCAGCGGAAGCGTGCTCACCGTCACCCGCGCTCCGAGCGGGGCTTTCGTGGACAACGGCGTGGACCTCTCCTCCACCTCCTGCGTGAAAGTAACGATCATCGCATCATGGACCGGGGTCGGCAATCTCCAGCGCAGCAGGCAGCTTTCCACCATTATTAGCAAGGGAGGCCTCTGAGTTATGAAAACGCGGATGAATAGCAACCACCGGCGCGGCGGATTCACGCTGGTCGAGACGATGTTTGCCATGACGGTCGGCGTCGTCATTCTCGGCGTCTTCACCTATGCCGGGCTCGGCATCACGAGGAGCCTCTCCGGCACGGAGCGCTACATCGTCGGCGTGGCCAATGAAAACCGGCTCATGGACTATGTCGCGGCGGACCTGCGGCGCGCGGTGCGCGTGAGCGCCCTCACAGGTGGCGTATCCACCGTCCTGAAAAATACCGGAGCCACCACTTACAGCATTACGACCACGACCACTCTCGTCCTGAGCATCCCGGACTACTACGGAGCGAACACGCCGGATAATCTGAAGGGCTCCACCTTTAAGACGACACGCTACCCGAGGACTACGCTCAACACGTCGCTGACCTATAACGGCAACGCCAATCCCCTGCTCAACGGAGTCGTCCCCTGGGTGGATGCGCAGACCGTCGTTGCCAACAAGAACGTCACCCGCTTTGCCCCCGCCGCCTCCGGCACCGGGGAGCTCGAGGTGCGCTATTACCGCGGGGTGCGTTCGGCCAGCGATCCCACGGTTTGCTACTTCCGCGCTGAGTATCCCTCCGGCTCCGCCACAGCGATCTCCACTGTGGAAATCGCCGAGCGCGTCTCGGACAATCTCTCCACCACCACGCTGCTCATCAGCGCGCGCAACAACGGGCAGGTGTTCCAGCTCCAATCCCCCTTCACGCCCACCTATCGCAGGACAGGCGCGACTTCCGCCCCCACCACAGGCGTCCTCGAAGTCAGTGCGCGCAACCCAAGAAGAGACTGAACCATGAAACGAATCCCAAATCCCAAACGCGGCAGCGTGCTGCTCACGACCATGATCATGGTCGGCCTCCTTGCCCTGAGCATCGCCTCCTACTACCAGAATCTCATCCCGAAATTCCGAGGCTCCTACCAGGGCGCGGCGTGGCACGAGGCGCTCCACGGCGCGGAAGCCGGGGCGGATTATGCCCTGCTCCAGCTCAATAACTGGGCCACCACCACCTCCAATCCCGACGCCTATCCGTGGTCCTCCAACAGTTGGTCCTATGCCAGCCTGCTTTACACCACCAATGGCGAGCGTTCCCTGGACGCCTCCCAGCTCCCCGTCCTCGGCGGGCAGAGCAGAGTCCGCGTCACCAAGATCACCGCCGACGTCTATACCCGGGAAAACTCCAGCTCCTCCCCGAGCCTCAACCCCTGGTTCCGCATCCGCTCCACCGCACGTGCCGACCTGCCTGGAAAATATGTGAGCGCCGACAGCCGCGACATCCAGTTGCGCCGGATGAAGCTCGCGGCCAAGACCGGCACCGGCGCGGACGACCCGAACGTCACCCGCACCGTCGAGGTCATCGCCCGCCCGCGCTATGCGTTCAACCGCGCCATCGTCACCCTGAATAACTTGACGCTCGGCAACAGCGCCAACTGGCGGGTGGACAGCTTCGATTCGCAGGATACCTCAAAATCCAACCCCGGTACCGCCGCCGGTGGCGCCTATCCCGGTTCGGGCAGTCCGAAGGTGCAGTCCAATGGCAGCATCGCCAGCGCGAAAACAAATCCGTCCTCCTCTCCCTATGGCCCCTTGATCACCGGCAACGGCGCCACCGTCCTCGGAACCGTGCAGACCAATGGCGGCGA
>JAYUFH010000196.1:0-5137 GCA_043738765.1 Pseudomonadota bacterium
CGGAGGCGATCACCGGCACGCTCACCGCATCGCACACCGCGCGTGTCAGCGGCAGATCGAAACCGTCGCGCGTGCCGTCCCGGTCCATGCTGGTGAGCAACAGCTCGCCGGCACCGTAGTGCGCCATCTTCGCGGCCCACTCGATCGCGTCGATGCCCGTGGGCTTGCGTCCGCCGTGGGTGAAGATCTCCCAGCGCGGCTGCGCACCGTGCTGTACCTGCTTGGCGTCGATGGCGACGACGATACATTGGTTGCCGAAGTGGTCCGCCGCCTGTTTGACGAAATCCGGATGGGTCACCGCGGCGGTGTTGATGGCCACCTTGTCGGCGCCGGCATTCAGCATGCGCCGTATGTCCGCAAGCTTGCGGATGCCGCCGCCCACGGTCAGTGGTATGAACACCTGTTCGGCCATGGCCTCGACCACATGCACCAGGGTGTCGCGGTTGTCGGAACTGGCGGTGATATCGAGAAACGTGATCTCGTCCGCACCCTGCTCATCGTAACGCCGCGCGATCTCCACCGGATCGCCGGCGTCGCGGATCTCGAGGAAACGCACGCCTTTCACCACGCGGCCGTTATCCACGTCAAGGCAGGGAATGATGCGTTTGGCTAGGCCCATCGTTATCTCTTCCGTTCACTACCGCGCTTGTTTAGGCGTAGGGTGGGCGACCGCCAGGGATGGCGGAAGTACTGGCGCCAGGCCCCTTGGGGCAAACGCAGGAGCAGTTTCCAGTACATTGCCCACCAGAGGTGCCAGTCGTAACCACGTGTGGTGGGCGATGCCCACCCTACAAATACTGTCATGGCGGGTTTTTTTGGAGTGCGGTGGCTTGCTCCCGCACTCCATACTCACTCCGGGGTGAGTTCATCGGCCAACTTCTGCGCCTCGGTGAAATCCAGCGTGCCTTCGTAGATGGCGCGGCCTGTAATAGCGCCAACGATGTCGGCGCCCGCGACCGCGCACAGCTTGCGGATGTCGTCCAGATCGGTGATGCCGCCGGAGGCAATCACCGGAATAGTGATGGACCGGGCCAGACGCAGGGTGGCCTCCACGTTGACGCCCGAGAGCATGCCGTCACGGCCGATGTCGGTGTAGATGATCGCCTCGACGCCAGCGTGTTGAAATTTCTGCGCCAGGTCGATAACGTCGTGGCCGGACAGTTTGGACCAGCCGTCGATCGCCACCTTGCCGTCTTTGGCATCGAGGCCCACTATTATATGTCCCGGAAACTCGGTGCACACATCGCTGACAAAGTGCGGCACATTCACCGCCTTGGTGCCGAGGATGACATAGCGCACCCCCGCTTCGAGATAGGCCTGGATGGTGTCCTCGTCGCGGATACCGCCACCCACCTGGATGGGCACTTGCGGAAACGCGCGGGCAATATCGCCCACCACCTCGGCGTTCACCGGTTGACCGGCGAAGGCGCCGTTCAGGTCGATGAGGTGCAGGCGCCGGGCGCCGGCCTTGACCCAGCGCTCGGCCATGGCCACGGGATCATGGGAAAAGACGGTATCGTCCTCCATGCGCCCCTGGCGCAGTCGCACGCATTTACCGTCTTTAATATCTATGGCTGGAATGACTAACATGGATCATGTTTGCCTGGCTGAAGTCGATATTCTGGCGCATGCGCGGGTGGCGATGCAAATGGGAGGGCGCGCAACGGTCCCTGTGCAACGCCGGCCACACCGTCGCATCCTCGACGATGGCACGCGAACGATGACATGAAACCGTTATGGATGCGCCTGGTCCCTGCACTGTCACGTGCCGCCATCCCAATTGAGAAAATTTTTCAGCAGTTGCAGTCCGGCGTGCTGACTTTTTTCCGGATGAAACTGGACGGCGAAGATATTGTCACGCGCCGCCGCCGAGGTAAAGCGCAGGCCATATTCCGTCACCCCCACCACCGTTTCCGGCTCGCGGGACTCGACAAAATAACTGTGCACGAAATAAAAACGCGCGTCCTGGGGGATGCCGGCCCACAGTGGGTGGGGTTTGGCCTGAGTCACCTGGTTCCAGCCCATGTGCGGCACCTTGAGTGCCTGTCCGGTGAGGGGATCGCACATTTGCCCCGGTGGAAACAGCGGCACCCGCCCCTCGAACACCCCCAGGCACGGTGTGCCCCCACCCTCTTCGCTGAATTCGTACAGTGCCTGCAGGCCGAGGCAGATACCGAGAAACGGTTTGGTCTGAATGACCTGTTGCAGTACCGCGCGCAAGCCCAGTTCGTCCAGGGCGCTGACACAGCCGCCAATCGCGCCCTGGCCGGGAAACACGATGCGATCCGCGCGCAGCAAGTCGTCCGGCTTGGAGGTGAGTTGCACCCGCAGGTCATCGGACACGTGCTCGAGCGCCTTGCACACGGAGCGCAGATTGCCCATGCCGTAATCGATGACTGCCACTGTGTTCATAGTATTCAAGTTTACAACGGACGCCCGCCTTGCAGGCGTCCGTGCTGAGTCGCTCCTATCGTCCTTGTCGCCGCATCATCTAGAGCGTGCCCTTGGTGGAAGGAACTACGTTAGTCATGCGTGGATCGGGCTCGAGCGCCATGCGCAGGGCGCGGCCGAAGGCCTTGAACACCGTCTCCGCCACATGGTGGGCATTTTTACCCTGCAGACTGTGCACATGCAGGGTCACCAGGGCGTGATTGGCGAAGCCCTGGAAGAATTCGTGCAACAGATCGACATCGAACTCGCCGATACGGGCCCGGGGAAAGTCCACGTGATACTCAAGGCCAGGGCGACCGGACAGGTCGATGACCACGCGGCTCAAGGCCTCGTCCAACGGCACATAGGCATGGCCATAACGGCGCACGCCCTTCTTGTCGCCGGCGGCCTGGGCCAGGGCCTGGCCCAGGGTGATGCCGATGTCTTCCACGGTGTGGTGCGCGTCGATGTGCAGATCACCCTTGGCCTGGATCGTTATGTCCACCAGACCATGGCGCGCCACCTGATCCAGCATGTGCTCGAGAAACGGCAGTCCCGTGTCGAGCTTCGACACGCCGCTGCCATCCAGATTCACGCTGACGGTGATCTGGGTTTCCTGGGTGTTGCGTGTCACCGTGGCGCTACGTTGTGGCACTGACAGGCCCCCACTGTTGGCTTTCGAAACTGCATGGTATCAAAGATTGCGTGTTGAACACTATTGCACCGCCGCACAGCCCTAGGGGACTTGTTCAGGGCTTCCCTAGGGCGCCACACCTAGCGCGCTGCCCAGGGCCAGCAGCATCGCGGTATTTTCTTCCGGCGTGCCAATGGTGGCGCGCAGACACCCCTTGAGCGCGGCACCCGCGTGGTCCAGGTTCTTGATCAACACCCCGCGTTCCCGCATCCCTTGATGCACCCGGGTGGCATCGCCGGACTCGATGCGCAACAGTATGAAATTCGCCCGGCTCGGCCACACCCGCACACCGGACAGCGCGGCCAGCGCCTGGAACACCCGCTCCCGCTCGCTGCATATCCGTTGCGCCTGGGCCTGCAACACCGGCGCGTGGGTCAGGGCGAATTCGGCGCTCGCCTGGGTCAGGCTGTTGATGTTGTAGGGCAGGCGCAGCTTGTCGAATTCATCCAGCCAGGCGGCATCCCCCGCCAGCACACCGAGGCGCAGTCCGGCCAGGCCTTGCTTCGACAGGGTGCGCATGACCACGAGATTGTCGTAGCGGCCGAGCTGGTCCATCAGGCTCACGCCGGCGAAGGCGTGGTAGGCCTCATCCACCACCACCAGTCCGTCGCTTGCCTTGAGGATATCCCGCAGGGCGTCTGCGTCGAACAGATTGCCCGTGGGATTGTTGGGATAGGCGAGAAAGATCACGGCCGGGCGATGCTGGCGGATGGCCGTCAACATGGCGGGCAGATCCAAATCAAAATCCGGCATCAGGGGCACGCCGACAAAACGCATGCCGGTGAAGGTGGCGATCATGTCGTACATGACGAAGGTCGGCACCGGCGCCAATACCACCCTTCCTGGCTGCGCCAATGCCATGGCGATTAGCTGGATGAGTTCGTCCGATCCATTACCGAGCAGTATCGACATGGACGGTGGAATCGCAAGGGCCGACCGCAGGGCCTCTTTCAGACGCCGCGCCGCCGGGTCGGGATAGCGATTGACATCCACCTGTTGCAACACGCGCAACCAAGTGCTGCGCATGTCGTCGGGAAAGGCGTAGGGATTCTCCATGGCATCGAGCTTGATCAGGCCCAAAGCGTCGGGCACGGCATAGGCCTTGAGCGCGCGGATCTCCGGGCGGATCCAGTGTGCGGCTTTGTCTCTTGCGCTGGTACTCATGATGATTACGGGAGGTGTCCGCCAAAAAAATTTGTCGACTATCTGCACGGTAGGCGTAGGGTGGGCATCGCCCACCGCACACGCGAAGACTGACATCGCTGGTGGGCGGTGCCCACCCTACAAATGCTTCTCCCGGAGGACGCCCTGGCTTAAGTGCTCAGCGTTGCACGCGCGCGCCGGGTCACTTCTTGATACGGTACTCGGCCGAGCGCGCATGCGCCGTCAACCCCTCGCCCCGCGCCAGCACCGATGCGGTCTGCCCCAGGGCCGACGCGCCCGCGACGGAGCATTGAATGAGACTGGTGCGTTTCTGAAAATCATAAACGCCGAGGGGTGAACTGAAACGCGCCGTGCCGGCCGTGGGCAATACGTGGTTGGGTCCGGCGCAATAATCACCGAGGGCCTCCGCGGTATAACGACCCATGAAGATCGCGCCGGCGTGACGCACGCGCGCCGCCAGGGCCTGGGGGTCGGCCACGGACAGCTCCAGATGTTCCGGCGCGATGCGATTGACCAGGTCGACGCCCTCCTGCAGATCGCGCACCACGATCAGGGCACCCCGACCTTCCATGGATGCGCGGATGATGTCGGCGCGCTCCATGCCCGGCAGCAGACGCTGCATGGCGGCCTGCACGCGTGCGACAAAATCCGCGTCCGGGCTGATGAGGATGGCCTGCGCGTTCTCGTCGTGCTCCGCCTGGGAGAACAGGTCCATGGCAACCCAGTCCGCATCGGTCTGGCCGTCGCACAGCACCACGATCTCCGACGGGCCGGCGATCATGTCGATGTCCACCTGGCCGAACACCATGCGCTTGGCGGTGGCGACATAGATATTGCCGGGCCCCACGA
>JAYUFH010000197.1:0-5132 GCA_043738765.1 Pseudomonadota bacterium
TCGACGGCGTTGAGTTTAAATGATTGGGAATGCCTTTTGGCCATGGGTTGTCTCCTTGGATTTTGTTAAAGAAGGCGACAACTAGGCTGACATATAGGGGTGGCGGGGTTGCATCGGAATTACATCGGGCATATCGAGCGCGGGGAGGTGAACGTGGGGGTGGGGAACTTGGTGAAGTTGGCGCGGGCGTTGGGGGTGAGGGTGGGGGAGTTGGTGGATGGGGAAGAGAGTTAGCTGGGGTGTTGGGGTGGGTGGGGTTTGTTATGCGCGGGGGCGTGGGTGGGCTGGCGGCGGCGAGCCGCCGCTAATAAAGCGGGAGCGAGGTCCCGCACTCCGGGGGGTTGGTTTGGGGTTGATTGACTTCGGGGCGTTTGTTGGTATTCTAAATTCTAGAATCTAGAATACGAAACACAGAATAGTGGGTGGAACCGTGCTTAAACCGCAGGATATCCTGGTGTTGTTGAAGCTGGTGGCCATGGGCCGGCAGCCGTGGTCGTATGCGGCGCTGGCGGTGAGTTTGGGCATGAGTCCTTCGCAGTTGCATTCCGCGGTGCAGCGCGTGCTGGTGGCGCGGCTGGCGGTGAAGAAGAATGAGGACATCGTCCCCAACATAAAAAATCTGGAGGAGTTTCTGATCCACGGCTTGAAGTATATTTTTGTCCCGGCGCTGGGTGAGCTGACGCGTGGCATGCCGACCGCCCATGCCGCGCCTCCGCTGGTGGATCGGTTTGTTTCCACCGGCGAGCCGCCGCCGGTTTGGCCCGATGCCAAGGGTGAGGTGCGGGGGCTGGCCTTTTCGCCCTTGTACAAACTGGCGCCCCAGGCGGCGCGTGCGGACAACGCGCTCTACGAACTCCTGGTGCTGGTGGATGCAATCCGCGGCGGCAAGGCGCGGGAGCGGGAGTGGGCGATCAAGTTGTTGCAGAAACGGCTGGGGCGGTATGCCTAGGCTACGCAACCCTAACCTTGCGATCCTGGAGTTGGCTGTGGAGCGTCTCGGCCCACTCGTCGATGAGTTGGTGTTCCTCGGCGGCTGTGCCACGGGACTGCTATTGACTGACGCTGCCGCACCGCCCATTCGCGCCACGCGAGATGTGGATGTCATTACCGGGGTGGCGTCGCTCCATGCGTATCATCAACTCTCCACCCAACTGCGCAAGCGGGGTTTCCGTGAGGATCAAAGCCCGGAGGCGCCCATCTGCCGCTGGACTGCACCGGGTGTGGTGCTGGATGTGATGCCGACTAAGCCAGAAATATTGGGGTTCGGTAATCCCTGGTACCAGGCTGCGTTGGAAACGGCGACGCCGAAAACACTGCCCTCGGGCAAGATCATCCAGATGGTGACGGCACCGTACTTCCTGGCCACCAAGCTCGCCGCCTTCGACGGCCGGGGGCGTCAAGACTACGCCATGAGTCATGATATGGAGGACGTGGTGGCCGTCCTGGACGGGCGAGAGGAAGTCATCACCGACATCGCACATGCCGACCCGGATCTGCGCGCACACCTAGCTGCGCGTTTTCAGGAACTGCTCAGGGATAACCGGTTCGTCGATGCATTGTCCGGCCACCTGCCCGGGGACGAAGGCAGCCAGGCGAGAATGCCGTTGCTCATGGAACGGATACAGGGGATAGCGGAGATTGAATAAATATATTGGTCGCGCGGGGTGCCGTGATTCTTTTGTGCGGCGGTGATAAGGGGTCGCAATCGAGCGATATCACCAGAGCGCACGCATCCTGGCGCGACGTTAATCGGAGTAGAAATCATGGCCACGAGACCCTATAGCGCAACTCTCAACGAAGCACTGCGCGATCCGCGCGACGCCGCGGCCTATCTGGACGCCGCGTTGCAGGAGGAGGACGCGGAAGATTTTCTCCTCGCGCTCCGCACCGTAGCGGAAGTACACGGAATCGCCGAGGTCGCGCGCAAGGCCGGTGTCGGGCGTGAGAGTCTCTACAAGACACTAAGCGAGGACGGCAACCCGAAATTGTCTACACTCACCGCGTTGTTGCATAGGCTCGGGCTGCGCCTGTCAGTGATTCCCGAGAACAAAAAACAGTCCGCGGCGTAAACGTTTCAGGATCAATGGCAAGATAATAGGGCCAGACACGAATGGCACTTACTTAAAGGGCACTACCCAATCAATTCACTGCTTATGTCACAAAAGCTCAGCGCCCGTCATTCCCGCGTAAGCGGGAATGACAAAAAATCCTGCCGATTGCACTTAAGTAAGTGCCATTCGGAACGGAGGGGAATGGCGCTACCTTAAGCCATAAATATCTTTGAGATCTTAAAGACGTAATGGGGAGCTAAACCATGCAAACAGCTTTTTCAATTGTTGGCCATACCAAAGTTCAATTTCTAGGCAGTCGTTTTCGTGCGCGTGAATTACGCGAGGAATTGGAGGGGTTGTTGTCCCCCGCCAATGAGCTTGTGTTGGACTTCACGGAGATGGTCTCAGCCACCCAGTCCTTTGTCGATGAGTTAGTCGGCGTGCTGATCTTGAAACATGGGCCAGACATTGTTCGGCACCTGGTTTTTAAGGGCTGTTCTGAGAATATCAAGGAGATTATCAGTTTTGTGGCGTCAACGCGCTCCGACGATTATCGGAAGATGCATCACCATTGATTCGGAGAACTCTTCCCCCTAAACAAAGCTTGCCATTGGTGGGCTTTGTTTTTTGTGAGTTTCATCAGCGTTGGCTCGGGGAAATCTACGAATGGACGGGTAAGTACCGGCAGGCTAATGTCAGCAAAGACGATTTTCCGTGTGTCGGCATTGATGGCGGAGTTTGAACAAGAGGTGTTGCGACGGTATACGTCATGCAATTCTGCGGAGCGTGCCGAGGTGATCCGGGCATTGGCTGAAGTCCATACGGAGTTCGTTCTGATGCTGGGAGCGCGGGGTAACCCCACGGCGGAGAGCCTGTTTGGGGTTATCAAAGTGTTGCAGGAGGTTGAGCATGTACAGTTGCAAGTGAAGGCGGCGCGGGTGGCGTGAGGATGGTTTTCGTGTGGAGTGCGACGGCTTGCCGCCGCTTTGTAAAGCGGGGGCAGAGCTCCCATACCCCAAACTGGACGCTTACCTTGTCCGGACCGGTACCTGGTGCTACTATAGTGTTACCTGAACCGCACGGCGTTTACCCATGACTGCCACCACCACCCTCAAGTTGCCGGACAAGCTCAAAACACGCATCGCCCGCCTGGCCAAGGAGACTGGACGTTCCGCCCACAGCCTGATGATCGAGGCGCTGGAGCGCGAAGTCGCGCGCGAAGAACGGATGCGCGAGTTCGTGCGCGAGGCCCTCGCCTCCGATGCCGCCGTCAAGGAAGGCGCGGCCGTGTATCGGGCCGAGGACGTGCACCCTTGGCTGGAACGGCTGGTGCAGAAAGGCCGGGCCGCCCGTCCTAAACCGTGGCGCAAGTAGCTTACTCAGCCAACGCGCTCGACAACATCGAGTGCGCATTCGCATTTCTCGCCGAACACAGTCCAGGTGCGGCCGTTGCTGCGGCGGCTGCCCTCGCTGAGGCGGTCGCAACGCTGGCGAATCATCCCCTCATCGGCCGAAGCATTGCCGGCGATCTGCGCGAGCTGGTTATCTCCTACGGTAAGACCGGCTACATCGCGCTGTATCGCTTTCTCCCTGCACAGGATCAGATTCGCATTCTGGCCATGCGGCACCAACGCGAGTTGGATTATCCGTATTAATCGCGTGATGCGGGCGCCAGGGGACAATCAAGTTGGTCGCGTTAACAATGTCGTCGAATACTTAACGCTGGATGGCGTTTCACCATTTGCCAGGGATTTACCGCACTTAATGTGATGGCGGCGGCCAAGGTCACCACGGCCTTGTATCGCATGGAGCAGGGCAATCTGTCCAATATCAAGCCGGTCGGCCGCCAAGGTGCTCGGAATGTTATCGGGCATATCGAGCGAGGGGAGGTGAATGTGGGGTGGGTAACTTGGTGAAGCTGGCGCGGGCGTAGGGGGTGTTGGTGGGGGAGTTGACGGAAGGTTATCGATTACCTGTATCAACACCCGATGATCGATGCCGCCAAGGCCGGCGAGGCGGCGGAAATATCACCGGCATCTGCGTACAAGCTGGTCGCCGATTTGGAACAGTTCGGCATATTGAAAGAAATTACGGGTGGCTGGCGGGGCAGCATGTATGTGTTTGATGCCTATCTGCAGTTGTTCAAATAGTCGTGAGTACGTAAGTCAGGAAACCCCGCCAAACTACACGTCCCTTCTCCCCGGAAGGGGGAGAAGGACGGGATGAGGGGGCTGGTTAAACAAAGGCCTGGTACCACCCTCACTCCATCCCTCTCCCACTGGCGTGGGAGAGGGGGCCGGGATGTTCAAGGAATAAGATGTGTAGCGTCCGATACCCGAGGGGAGAAGGGACCCTGGGTTTATGCTGCGAGATGGACTAGATAGCAACGGTCGGTACCAAACCATTGTGGCGCGCTACAGTCACCCACCGGGCGCTGTCATAAAGTATTAACGTGACTGAAATATACGACGGGTAACATCCTCGGATTGGAATCCGGGATGTGCCGCAAATAATGAAGACAAGGCTACTGATGCTGGCAACTGTGCTGTGGGCCCTGCCCGGCATGGCGCAGGCGTGGTGGAACGACGATTGGGCGTATCGCAAGCCGCTGACCATCGATACCACGGCCTCCGGCGCCGACATCAAGGCGGACCTGACGGACTTTCCGGTGCTGGTGCGCCTGCATACCGGTAATTTCGGTTACTTTCTCGATCTACTGAGCGGCGGCGCGGACCTGCGTTTTGTCGCCGCCGACGACAAAACACCACTCAAATACCATATCGAGAAGTTCGACGCGGTCAACGAGATGGCCCTGGTCTGGGTCAAGCTGCCCAAGCTCACTGGTGCGGCAAAAACCCAGAACTTCTACATGTATTACAGCAATCCCAAGGCCACCAGCGCGGACGATGCCGCCGGCGTCTACGACGTCGATCAGGCGCTGGTCTACCCGTTCGGTGAGCCGGCCGGTCTCGTGAAAGACAGTACCGCCTATGTCAACAACGCCACTCAGAACGGCACCGATCCCAATGCGGCCTCCCTGATCGGTGGCGGCGTGCATTTCAACGGCAAGGGCGACATCAG
>JAYUFH010000198.1:0-1929 GCA_043738765.1 Pseudomonadota bacterium
CGTGTCCGATGCGGATGAGCTGGTGGTGGTGTCGCACAACTGGAAAGAGCTGCGTAGCTTCATGTGGGATTATGTCGGCATCGTGCGCACCAACAAACGCCTGGAGCGGGCGCTGCACCGCGCCAATCTATTGCACGAAGAGATCCTGGAGTACTACAGCAACTTCCGCATCAACAACGACCTGGTGGAACTGCGCAACCTCGCGCTGGTGGCGGAGCTGATCATTCGTTCAGCACAACGGCGCAAGGAAAGCCGTGGCCTGCATTACACCCTCGACTATCCTCTACTGGATACCTCCCGCCCGCCGCAAGACACCATCCTGGTGCCGGAAAATTATTGAGCCAGAGAAAGATGCGTTTGCTCGAAACGGCGTGCGCTCAAGCTTCCACAGGACGGCGCAACCCAAGCACCCGCACACGCAATTCGCGAAACAGATCTTCCGGCAGTGCATCCCATGCCACCAACACTGCCCGTGGGCGTCTCGCGTTATCCTCTTGCAGCCGCAGGATCACCAGCCACGGGTGGACAAACCATCCAACGACGCGACAGTCTTGCCAAGGGTGATTGAGGTCATGCGCAATGGTACAGACGTCGGAGGATTCCAACTTGATCCAGCGTATGGCGTTGCGTGCGCAACCCAGGACGTGCAGGCATAGCAGTCGGGCCAGGCTGACCAATATCACAGCCGCCAACCCCCAATCGATAGCGTAAGGCAAAGATAGGCACGTCAGCACCCACACGGCACCCACGCCTGAAAAGCCAAAGACGTATCCTAAAAAATATGAATGTTTTATCACTATAACCAGTGATTTATCATATCTTCTTAACAATTTCCCTAAGCTCCTTATCGGGCACTACCTGGCGTCCAAATATCCAGGCCTGCAAGGTTTCATCCGACTCACGCAGCAGCCGCTCGAAGGCCGCGCGCTGCGGTACGGACAAACCCACATAGCCCTGGTCGAGAAACTGACTCAGCGCCAGATCCAACTCCAGGGTTCCGCGCCGGCATTGCCAGCGCAACCGCCCGAGATCAGGGGACGGTGTCATAAAACACGTTTCACCAGCAGCTGCTTGATGTGGCCGATGGCCAGGGTGGGATTGAGGCCCTTGGGGCACACGTCGACGCAATTCATGATGCTATGGCAGCGAAACAACCGGTACGGGTCCTCCAGATCGTCCAGGCGCTCCCCGGTGGCTTGGTCACGGCTGTCCGCCAGGAAACGCCAGGCCTGCAGCAGGGCCGCCGGCCCCAGAAACCGATCCGGGTTCCACCAGAAGGACGGACAGGCCGTCGTGCAACAGGCACACAGGATGCACTCGTACAGGCCATCGAGGCGCGCCCGGTCCTCCGGGGACTGTAGTCGTTCGATCTCCGGCTCGGGATCGCGGTTGATCAACCATGGCTTCACCACCCGGTACTGGGTGTAGAACTGCGCCATGTCCACCACCAGGTCGCGGATCACCGGTAATGACGGCAACGGTCGCAGGGCAATCGGCTGGGATAACTCTTTAAGGGGCGTGATGCAGGCCAGGCCGTTGCGGCCATTAATGTTCATGCCATCGGAACCGCACACGCCCTCGTGGCAGGAGCTGCGAAAGCTGAGGCTGTCGTCCTGACGCTTCAGCAGCAGCAGCGCATCCAGCAACATGACCGCGCCGCTGTTGTCGGCGAGCTCGCACGCCTGCATGCGCGGGCGGGTATCGGTCTCCGGGTTATAGCGATAGATGGAAAATTGCATGTGCGCCTCGCGGGTGGACGTGGACGGGTGGCACTTCAGTAAACCCGCTTCTTCGGTGGAAACGAATCCACCGTCAGCGGCTTCATGCGCACCGGTTTGTAGTCGAGCCGGCGTTCGCTTTTGTAAAACAGACTGTGTTTGAGCCAGGCCAGGTCGTCCCGCTCGGGGAAATCGACGCGGCTGTGGGCGC
>JAYUFH010000199.1:0-1926 GCA_043738765.1 Pseudomonadota bacterium
TTTTCATCGAAATTCACTTTGCGCCAAGGCCACCCCTTTTTACTCCCGATTTCGCACAAGATGACGCTCGCTCCTTCCTTCATCCCTCTAACGGCTCCGCACGTCACGGCCTATGCTTCCCACCGCCTTCGCCCGCGCATAGGCCGCGCCAGCCGCGCCGGTCGCTGCGCTTGGGGTCGTTGATATGGCTGTCTGTTTGGCAACAGGAAAATAGAGTTTCTTCATTCCTTGAGTAAGGAAAGTGACGTGAGGGTTTTGGAACCGTGGCCTGGGTGAAGGAGCGGCGAGTCAGGCGGGTGTTTAGGTCCCCTGCGGTTGGTCGGCTGATATGCGTGTATTGGTTAACACTGGGTTTTAGTTCACCGTGATCCTCTCGACAGTCTAGGCACGAGGATTAGGAACCAAAGCGGCTCCATACCTCCAACGACCCTCGTGAATCGGATCACCGTGACTCACCGCCCCATGACCCCGGTCTCGGTTCAAGCTTGGATGGGAGTTAGTTCGTTATTTTTTGCGGTGGTGGTTTTCTCCTTTGATGGCTTCATTGATGTGGCTGCGGACGGGAGTGGGTGGAGTTCCCCCCCCCGGAATAATCGAGACCCTTCTTTAGACGGTGGCGGTGCTGGCGGGACGCATCCGCGGTTCCATCAGCCGGAAGATGTGCCAGACAAAGCCGGTCAGCTCGCGGGCGATGGCGACGGTGACTTTGTTGCGCTGCTTGCCGCGGGCCAGCAATTGCATCATGCGCTTGTGCAACCGTGTCTGTGCCTTCCATGAGCAGGCTTTGACCTCCTGACTGAGTCCCTGCTGCCGGGCGCTGAGTTCCTTGCTTACTTTGGGCGTGAGCCGGTAATGCTGCGCGGCTTCGATGAGCAGCCAGCGGGCATGGCTGTTGCCGGTCTTGGTGATGCCGCCCTGGCGGCGTCGCCCGTCGCTGGTGTTCTCGGTGGGCACCAGGCCGAGGTAGGCCATGAGCTGCCGGGGATGGTCAAAGCGCCACGCGCCGCCCAGTTCGCTGACCAGCACCATGGCGCCGACCAGGGCAAAGCCGCGCATCCCCATCACCGCCTCGACCACGGGCTTCATCGGCCAGCTTTCCAGCAGGGTGTGCATTTGATCCTCCAGCCGCCCGATGCGCTCCCCGGCCGCGGCGATGGCGGCGATGGCGTCTTCGAGCACCACGCGCTGCGCGGGATGGGGCAGGACCAGTTCGCGCAGGTAACGCCGGTGCGCCTCGGTCCACGCGCTCTTGCCGGTGTAACGGTAGCCGTTGCGCAGCAGGAAGGCTTTGAGTTGCGCCCGGCCGCGCCGCAGATCCTGCACGGCATCGGTGCGGGCGCGGCAGAGATCGCGCATCGCCTCATCGCTCGCGTCGGGCACATGCACCGCCGTCAGCTCCCCGGCCCGGTGCAGCCGCGCCAGCTTGAGCGCGTCGCGCCGGTCGGTCTTCACCCGGTCGCCGGAGCGGCTCGGGATCAACGACGGAGCGACCACCGTGCAGGGGATCTTGAGTTGGGCGAGCCGCCGCGCCAGGACAAAGCCGGTCGGGCCGGCTTCGTAGCAGACCCTCAGTTCGGCTCCGGGATGGGCCTTCCGGAGCCTGGCGCAGACCTTCTCCAGGGCGTGCAGATCGTTGGCGATGGTGCCGTAGGTGCGGGCCTCGCCGCCCCCGCCCTCGGCCAGGGCGATGGCGATGTTTTGCGCGTGGACATCGAGTCCGAGAAACAGTAGTGCTTTGTTCATGGTGTGCTTGTTGTTTGATGTTGGCTTTCTCATTGGTGACGCCGCTCCGGCGGCGCTCCCGCACAGAATGCGGATAGGCACGGTTCATCCCGCGCAACCCGCGACTCCGCCACTCCTTCAAGCACACCGCTTTCACTTTCAGACGACGCTGCGCTCACAAAGAGGACAGCCATAAAGTCTAGG
>JAYUFH010000200.1:0-5107 GCA_043738765.1 Pseudomonadota bacterium
CGTGGGCCGCATCCATTTCCCCTCATTTTTTCTCGCACAACTCAGGCGGCTTCATTTGGGCCGGCGGGTGGCGATGCATAGTGTGGCGAATAGTGCGGCGTCGATCAGAAGCGCGAGAGGATAGCTTGATTTGCCGGTGGTGTGGCCGAAGCAGCCGCAGGTGATGTCGAGTCCGCGTGCCCATGCGCTGCTGATCGCGATGAAGAATGTGACCAGCATGCCTCCAATCACCAGCGACGCTCCTCGATGCCACACACCCATGGCAAGTGCGGCCCCGGCGATGATTTCCACCCAAGGCAGATACAGCGCGACTGCCGCGGAGCCGACGAATGGGAGGATGCGGTAGTTGTCCACGTCCTTCGCAAAATGCGCCGGATCAATCGCCTTGAGGACACCGGCGCAGATGAAAACCCCGCCGACAATCACCCGCAGCATCAGGATGATCACTTTTTCTGCGCGCCCAGCCATGCTTCCCAGCCTCCTTTCAATACGTGAACCTGCCCGACGTTAAACTCGCGCAGCCGAGCGGCCACGGCCGTACTGTTCTGGCACTGGCGCGCGCTGCAATAGACGACGGCAGGCTTGCCCGTGGGCCACGCCTGCAGCACTGCCGGAAGGAGGTCGTCCCACTCCTCCTCGGTCAGCCGCCGTGCGCCGGGCGCATGGCCTTTCGCAAACTCCGACTCGGCCCGGGCATCCACCCACAGGAAGCCGCCGGGCTGCCGCAGAGCGTCGGCCACGGCGATCTCGCCCGGACCCAAAGGATCGGCGAATGCCGGACGCCTCGGATGAAAAATCGCCGAAAGCGTCGCCGGAACCAAGGCGAGGAGCACAAGCGCGACGGCTTGGAGCAGCGCACGGCGCATCACGCGGGATGCGAACCTTTCACGATTGGCTTCTGAAACCGCCGCCCGCTCATCGCTGCGCCTCTTTTACTTGGGCGAAGATGCGCAGTGACCTCTTCTGGCCCTTCACTTCCGATTCGACCGTCAGCACCGAGAAGCTAGGGAAAGCCGTCGTTTCCGGGGTGACCACGATCACGTATTCCAGACCTTCCCGGATGGTCTCGAGTTCCGCGATGAAGTGAGCATCGCTGGAAACCACGCTCGTCACCTTTATCGGCAAGCTTTCCGAGGCGCGAAGCAAGACCGTCTTGGGCTTTCCAATATCGCCCTGCTCCCAGAGCACCAGCGAGGGATTGATCTTCAAGATCTCCGGGATCGAAACGACGAGCGTCAGGACGACGGGCTCCTGTTGTCCCTGGATCCGGACGACAACGGTCCCCGTCTGCACCCCGCTGCGTCCGGCAAAGCTGAGCCGGGCCCCGATTTCGCTCCGCTCCCCGGGCTCGAAGGTTGTCTTCCGGAGTCCTCCGACGATGCACCCGAAGGAAGGTTGGACGCTCTCGATGGTGACCGGCTCGGTGCTGGCGTTCACAAAGCCAAACTTTGCCTCTGCGGATGCGTCCATCACGTCGGGCCTGATCTCCACACGATCGCGGTCCCATTTCAGTCCAGCACGGGCGATGCTCTTGCCCGCTGCCGGCGTCTCTTTGACCTCGGGCACTATCGGCATGCCCGCTGTGACAGGGGCCACGCTGTTGCCGGCCGCGGGTGTCCCTTTCACCTGCGCGTAAGCTATCACGGATCTTTTCTGACCCTTGACCTCCACTTGGATCGTCAGCGCCGCAAAACTAGGTGTGAGAGTGGTGTCCGGCGTCACGGTGATCGAGTAATCCTTGCCTTCCTGGATCGTCGTGAGACTGGTCGTCATGCGGGACTCGCTCGAAACCACGCTGATCACTTTTGAAGGCATGCTTTCCATGGCCTGAAGCGAAACGGTCTTGGGCTTCCCCGATTCCCCCTGCTCCCAGACGACCAGCGGAGGATTGATCTTCAACATGTCGGGGATCGAGACGGCGAGCGTCAGGACGACAGGCTCCTTTTGGCCCTGGATCTGGACATTCACAGTCTTCGTCTGCAATCCGCGGCGACCGGTGAGGTCGAACCGGGCCACCACCTCGCTCCGCTCGCCGGGTGCGAAGGTCATCTTCGGAAGCGAAGGCGTGGTGCATCCGCAGGAAGCCTTGAGGCTCTCGATGGTCACCGACTCCTTGCCGGCATTTACAAAGCCAAACTTCGCCTCGGCAAATGTGTCCATGGCGTCGGGCTTGAGTTCGACACGATCACGATCCCATTTCAATTCCCCATGTGCCATGCCGTGAGAGCACGCGAACGCAAGGGCAATGAACCATTTTTTCATAAGCAGTTCGGTGGCTGGCAGGGATGCGGGTGGCGAAGCGAAACTAATAACAGGGGATCCCGCTGCCGCGGCGGCAAAGGACTCGGCAGCGGAATTCGCAATGATCTACAATGCGCATTTGATTCATGTTTGTTTGGGACGACGCGCACAGATGGTCAAGCAAGTTCTGAAAACGCCCGTCGCGCCGGGTGCCGGATGCAGAACTCATGCCCGCACAAGCCTGCTAATCGGCAGTCGAGACAACGGTAACCTTTGCCGCTGCCTTCAGATTCTCGACGAACTGTTTGAAGTTCTCCTCATGGTCAGTTCTCACTTGTTTCGCCAATTTCACGCGGATTTCCCCATCAATTTTCTCCCATGCGCTTTGCCTCGATTCCGGATTCACCGGCAGTTGGCCATATTCTGCCTGATGCTGCTGGTAATAAGCCTCGACCAGTTCAGGGGTGACATGGGCCGAAGGAACCCCGGCTTTCTCAGCAAGTGTCGCCTGAAGCAGCAGCGCGGAAAAATCCCGCTCCTGAAACTCCACGCTCGCCGGATTGTAATGTAGGTCGTCGAAGACGCCCTGTTCCTTCGTTTCACTCCGGGCACGCGCTTCCGCAAGTTGCTGCCGCTGGGTTTCCGTCAACTCCACGCCTTGCGCGCGAGCAGCCTGAAACGCAATCTCGCGCTCCACGGCCCGCTTCAGCAGATGCTCGTACATCGCAGATGCAAAGACTTGCTCCTTGCCCGTCTTTTCGGCGGGCATTGGAATCAAATCCTTGAGCTGGATGTTTTGCCCATTGACTATAGCCAACACGCGCCCGGGCTTCACCCGAACTACTTCGGGCGAAAGCCCGGGAATCTCAGGGACGGCGCTCACCTGCTGAACAGGCTCAGGGGCGGGAGCGGACTCCTTGACGGATTCGGGTTCCACCGCCCGGACGAGTCGGGCAGAGTTCGGCGCACCCTTGTGCTCGGGCGGCTCCGGCAATTGTCGCCCGGATCCTATATCCAGGACAACAATCGCCACCAGCACCAAGACGATCACTCCCAGTGTTGCAGCCAAGATGCTCAGTTTTCGCATTCGCATAATCGGTCAGATGCTGATCGTCCCCGTGGCGATGCCTGTGGAACCTATTTGGACGTTTCCAAGTTGATGAACGCCGTCCCCAGCACCTTCAGCGTCGCATTATCGATCACCGTGACAGTCGAGCGGTAGAGACGGCTGCCGGCGAGCGTGTTCGAATCGCTGAAGTTAGAAGTGTTCACATTGAAGTGCCACTGGGGTCCGGTCACTTGCATGATTCCGTCACCAGTGATGGTCCCGGCAATGCCGACACCATTGGCGGTCTCGATGACGTCTTGGAAGACGCTATTATTGCTGGATTCGATGCCTTGGATTTTGAGGTAAACAGTCACCCCGCTGGTCACCGTGATGCCAGAGCAGTCCACCAGTGAAACCTTGTGCGGCACCACTTGCCCGACACGGATTTTATTTCCGACAGGCTGCCCTGCAAGAGGCGGCAGGAACGTTACTGCGACCGAATGGAGCACAGTGACTTTCTGCAAAGCAGTGGCCGTATTGCCACTGCTGTCGGTCACCGTCCAAGTCACGTTGGTCTGCCCCTCGGGGTAGGTGGTCGAGGGATGACTATTGACGACCATCGCCACCGCACAGTTATCCGCAGTTATCGGGGTGCCTATGGCCACGGCAGTAGCGCTGCAGGAACCGGGATTTGAAACGATACATACGTCTGGCGGAGCTGTGATGGTTGGCCGCTCCATGTCGTTGACTGTCACCGTGAATGTCCGGCTTACCGTGTTGCCCCCAGCGTCCGTCGCTGTGACCGTCACGGTCGTCGTTCCCTTTGGAAAGACACTGCCAGAGGCAGGGACCGAACCCGCCGTCACTCCAGCGCAGTTGTCCGTTGCAGACACTGAGAAGGTCACCTTCGCAGTGCACAGGCTCGGGTCGGTGTTCACGACAATGTTCGCAGGAACTGTCAACACCGGCGGCGTCACGTCCTTCACGATCACGGTCTGGTTGGCAAAGCTGCTGTTGCCATTGCCGTCATCGAACGTCCAATGCACGGTGAAGGTGCCCTGGGTGTTGTAAACAAGCGGATCGCCTGTCGTGCCCGTCACGATTCCAACACAGTTGTCGGTCGTGGTCGGCACAGCCACTGTGGCGGAGCATTCCCCCATCACGGCGGCCAGCACAGGGACGACCGGCGGCGTCACGTCCTTTACGATCACGGTCTGGTTGGCAAAGCTGCTGTTGCCATTGCCGTCGTTGAACGTCCAATGCACGGTGAAGGTACCCTGGGTATTGTAAACGAGCGGATCGACTGTCGTGCCCGTCACGATCGGGGCACAGTTGTCAGTCGTGGTCGGCACAGGCACCATGGCGGAGCATTCCCCGATCACGGCGGCCAGCACAGGGACGACCGGCGGCGTCACGTCCTTCACGATCACGGTCTGGTTGGCAACGCTGCTGTTGCCGTTGCCGTCGTTGAACGTCCAATGCACGGTGAATGTGCCCTGGGTGCTGTAAACGAGCGGATCGACTGTCGTGCCCGTCACGATTCCGGCGCAGTTGTCAGTCGTGGTCGGCACGGCCACCGTGGCGGAGCATTCCCCGATCACCGGAGCCAGCACCGGCGCAACCGGCGGCGTGTTATCCACCACCGTCACCGTGAAGCTGCAGGGCGTGCTGTTGCCGGAAGTGTCCGTGGCGATGTACGTCACGGTGGTCATCCCCACCGGAAAAAGGGAGCCGGGGGTGATATTCGGTTCAAAGCTCGCCAAGCCGCAATTATCCTTAGCCGTCGGCGGCGTCCAGGATACCGTCTGATCGCAGGTG
>JAYUFH010000201.1:0-13552 GCA_043738765.1 Pseudomonadota bacterium
GGCCCCTATGTGGTGAAAGAGGTGGACTTCGGCAAACGCATCACCTACGTACGCAATCCGGATTACTGGGCGAGCGATCTCAATACCCGACGCGGTATGTTTAATTTCGATCGTATCGTT
The DNA here is from genome assembly GCA_043738765.1 of Pseudomonadota bacterium. Classification (GTDB taxonomy): domain Bacteria; phylum Pseudomonadota; class Gammaproteobacteria; order Acidiferrobacterales; family UBA6901; genus JANNJF01. The sequence continues at coordinate 121 of JAYUFH010000201.1, forward strand.
TTCAAGTATTACAAGGACGAAACCGTCCGGTTCGAAGCCTTCAAAGCCCACGAGTATGATTTCGTTGTCGAGCACATCTCAAAACGCTGGGCGCGTGAATACGTGGGGCCACAGTTCAGGGATGGCCAGATAATCAGAAAGCAGCTTAAGCACCGGAACGATGCCAGCATGCAGGGATTCATCTTTAACCTGCGCCGCGCGATGTTCAAGGACAAGCGCGTGCGGCGTGCCATCAATCTGGCCATGGATTTCGAATGGTCGAACAAGAATCTGTTCTACGGTCAATATACCCGTTGCGACAGTTATTTCAGCAACAGCGAACTGGCCTCGAGCGGCCTGCCGGGCAAGGACGAGTTGGCGCTGCTCGAACCGCTGCGCGATAAACTCGATCCTGAGGTCTTTACTCAGGTGTGGCACCCACCGAGCACCTCTCCACCGAACTCTCTGCGCGGCAATCTGCGCCAGGCCAAGGTGTTGCTTGCCGAAGCCGGTTGGCAGTTGCGTGATGGTGTATTGCAGGACGACCGTGGGCATAAGTTGCAGTTCGAGATTCTGCTCGCACAGACCAACCGGGCGTTTGAACGAATACTCGCACCGTTTGCGCGCAATCTGGCCAAGCTGGGTATCAACATGACGTACCGCACGGTCGATAACGCGCTCTACCAGCGTCGATCCGACACCTTCGATTTCGACATGGCCGTCGAATCGTTTCCCGAATCCCAGTCACCGGGGAACGAGCAGGTGAATTACTGGCATTCAACCAGTGCCGATCGGGAGGGTTCGAACAACGTCATCGGCATCAAGGATCCCGCCGTGGATGCGCTGATCGAGAAACTTATTTATGCCCCGGACCGCAAACACCTGATCAGCGCGACGCATGCCCTGGACCGGGTGCTGCTGCAGGGCGACTACCTGGTGCCCAACTGGTATATCGCAACCCACCGTGTGGCCTATTGGAATAAATTCGACTATCCGGAAAAGCTGCCGCTTTACTATAACGCGGATAACTGGATGCTGCGTACCTGGTGGGCCAGGCCGGTGACCCGATAATCATGACGAACTATATTCTCAAGCGTCTCCTGCTCATGATCCCAACCCTGTTTGGGGTCATGCTGATCACCTTCACCGTGACCCAGTTCGTACCTGGCGGGCCGGTGGAGCAGCTGATACACCAACTGCAGCAGCGGGGCACTAAAGGTGAGGCGAGCAGTGGAGGCGAGGGTCAGCTGTATCGGGGTGCCGCGGGTCTCGATGCTGCGCGGATCAAGGAACTCAAGGCGCTTTACGGCTTCGATAAACCCGCTTATCGGCGTTTCATGGAAATGATACGCAACTACGCCACCTTCAATCTCGGCGAGAGTTACTTCCAACACAAATCGGTTTTCAGTCTGATTGTATCCAAGCTGCCGGTTTCCATCAGCATCGGGTTGTGGACATTTTTTATCGTCTATCTCACGTGTATCCCCCTGGGCATCGCCAAGGCAGTGCGCGACGGCACGCGCTTCGACGTGGCCACCAGCACGGTCATACTCGTGGGCTATGCCATCCCGGGGTTCGTGCTGGCAATCACGTTGCTGGTGTTGTTCGGCGGCGGCAGCTTCTGGGACATCTTCCCCTTGCGCGGCCTGGTGTCGGACAATTGGTCGGACTTGGCTTGGTATCAAAAAATTACCGACTATCTCTGGCACATGGTGTTGCCCATCACCGCCTCGGTGGTCGGCAGTTTCGCCGTCATGACGATGCTCACCAAGAACAGCTTTCTCGAAGAGATACGCAAGCAATACGTGCTCACGGCCCGCGCCAAGGGGCTGACACAAAACGCCGTTCTCTATCGCCACGTCTTTCGCAACGCCATCATCCCGCTGATCACTGGATTCCCCGCGGCCTTCATCGGCGCGTTCTTCAGCGGCAGCTTGCTTATTGAATATATTTTCTCCCTCGATGGCCTGGGGCTGTTGTCGTATGAATCCGTGATGAACCGCGACTACCCGGTGGTGCTGGGTACGTTGTATCTGTTCACCCTGCTTGGGCTGATCGCCAAACTGCTTTCCGATCTCTGTTATGTGCTGATCGATCCACGCATCCAATTCGAATCGGTGGAGTCGTAATGGCGACAGACACGCACCACCCCGTCTACCTGTCACCGTCCCAGCGACGCTGGCGCCGGTTCAAGGCCAACCGCCGCGGTTACGTGAGTCTATGGATATTCGCACTATTATTTATTGTTAGCCTGTTCGCCGAGGTGCTGAGCAATGACAAACCGCTGCTCGTTCACTACCAGGGGCACTATTATTTCCCGCAGTTCGTGACCTATGCGGAAATCACGTTCGGCGGTGATTTTGCCACGGAGGCGGATTACAACGATCCCTATGTCGAACGCTTGCTCACCCAAAAAGGTAACTGGGTCTGGTACGCGCCGAATCGCTACCGTTACGACTCCATCAATTATTTTGCCGACCATCCCAATCCGGCGCCGCCCTCGCATCAGAATTATTTGGGTACCGACGACCGTGGCCGTGACGTGCTGGCGCGTTTGCTCTACGGCTTTCGACTATCGGTGCTGTTTGCCTTTGCCCTGACGACCGTCGGCATGGTCATTGGCGTGTTTCTGGGTGGCTTGCAAGGCTATTTTGGCGGACGCTTCGATCTGATTTTTCAGCGCGTGGTGGAGATCTGGGGCTCCATGCCGGAGCTCTATCTGCTGATTATCTTTGCCTCCATTTTCCAGCCGAGTGTCTTGCTGTTGATCATCCTGCTGTCGATGTTCGGATGGATGGGGCTGGCGGACTATGTGCGGGCGGAATTTCTCCGCGGCCGCAATATGGACTACGTCAAGGCGGCGCGCGCGCTGGGCGTGACCAACCGCGCGATCATGTGGCGCCATCTGTTGCCCAATGGTATGACACCGGTGGTGACCTTTCTGCCATTCCGCATCAGCGGCTCCATACTTGCGCTGACCAGTCTGGATTTTCTTGGCCTGGGTGTGCCCCCCACCACGCCCAGCTTGGGGGAGCTGTTGTCCCAGGGCAAGGACAATATCGAGGCCTGGTGGATGTCCATCACCACCTTCGGGGTGCTGGTCGGTACCTTGATGCTGTTGATTTTTATCGGTGAGGCCTTGCGCGAGGCCATGGATACACGGCGAGGCTGATGACATGAGGCGACCCCGAAGATTCTATGGCGACTGAAAAAACATTGCTGTCGGTTCAGCACCTGTCGGTCCGGTTCGGTCGCAAAAACGACCAGACGGAAGTTGTGCACGATGTCAGCTTCGATATCGCCCCCGGTGAGAAGCTGGCCCTGGTGGGCGAATCCGGCTCCGGTAAAACCGTTACCGCGTTGTCTATTCTGCAGCTGCACGATGCGACCCAGGTCAGCTACCCCCAGGGTGAAATCCGCTATGCGGGCCACGATCTGCTGCGTCTGGGTGAAGGCGCGATCCGCCGCCTGCGTGGCAAGGAGATCGCGATGATTTTTCAGGAGCCCATGACGGCGCTCAACCCGGTACAACCCATCGGCGAACAGTTGATGGAGCCGTTACTGGTGCATAAAGGCTTCGATAAAGCCAAGGCGCGTCAGCGCATGCTGGAATTGCTCGATCGCACCGGTATCGTCGATCCGCACAAACGTTTCGATGCCTTCCCGCACATGCTCTCCGGTGGCCAACGCCAACGCGCCATGATCGCCATGGCGCTGGCCTGTTCGCCGCGCCTGCTGATCGCCGACGAGCCGACCACGGCCTTGGACGTCACGATACAGCTGCAGATACTCGACCTGCTCGAGGACCTGCAAAAAGAATTTTCCATGGCGGTGCTGATGATTACCCACGACCTCAACATGGTGCGACGTTTTGCCGACCGGGTGTGTGTCATGGAGGCGGGCAGGGTGGTGGAGCAATCCGCCGTCGACACCTTGTTTACCCAACCGCAACATGCCTATACCCGGCGCCTGCTGGCCAGCCGGCCGGAGCGCTTGATCGAGGACAAGGATGCCGCGCGCATCCAGCGCGCGCCGTTGCTATTTGAAGTGGAGGACGCCCGTTGTTATTTCCCCGTGCGCGCCGGATTCTTTCGCCGTCGCGTCGGCGAGGTGAAGGCGGTCGACCAGGTAAGCATTACCTTGCGTCAAGGCCAGACGCTGGGCATCGTGGGCGAATCCGGTTCCGGCAAGACCACCCTCGGCATGTGCGCGCTGCGCCTGCAGGATTGCGACGCGCGTCTGGTGTTCGACAATCGGCTGCTCAGCGGGCTTACGCAGCGACAGCTGCGGCCGTTACGCAAGGAGTTCCAGGTTGTTTTTCAGGATCCCTATTCCTCCCTGTCGCCGCGCATGACGGTGGAGGATATCGTTGGCGAAGGTCTGTCTATCCACTTCCCTCAGCTCGACTCGACCCAGCGCCATGCGCGCATCATCAAGGTGCTGGAGGAGGTGGGGCTGGATAAATCCATGTTGTGGCGTTATCCCCACGAGTTTTCCGGCGGGCAACGGCAGCGCATCGCCATCGCCCGGGTCGTGGTGCTGGAGCCCAAGCTGATATTGTTGGATGAACCCACCAGCGCCCTGGATGTCACGGTGCAGAAACAAGTGCTCGCGTTACTACGCGCCCTGCAGGTCAAGCATGGCATCAGCTACCTTTTTATCACGCATGATCTGGCGGTGATCCGCGCCATGGCCCATCGGGTCATCGTTATGCGCCATGGCCGCGTGGTGGAAGAGGGCGATACGGATGTGTTGTTCAGCGCGCCACGGGAGGAATACACCCGTACCCTGCTCCAGGCCTCGTTGATTAACTAGATGCCTGCGTCACTGATGATCGAGGGACAGGTGTGTAGGGTGGGCATCGCCCACCAGCGGAAGTTATCGACGCCCCGCGTGGTGGGCGATGCCCACCTTTAGCCACGTAGGCTGGGTTTTGTTGGGTTACGCCCTTCGGGCTCTCGTGCCCTTTAGGGTAAACCCAACCTACGATTGGCGGGGTGACGGCAGTGGGTTTCAGCCGGGTAGGTTGCTGTCGATCTCGGCGCTGGGCAAGGGCCGGGTCCAGACTTGGATTTTCTGTCCGAGCTTTAGGATTTCGCCGACATCCAGGAGATTCCACTGGCGCAGTTGGTGCACATAGACTCTATACCGGCGGGCAATGCTCCACAGCGTGTCGCCGGATCGTACCCGGTAGGTAACACGCACCTTTCCATTCGGGCCCGCATCGATACGCTTGCGCGGTGCCGAGGGGATGGGGGCGGCGCTAGCCAGCTTACTGTGGGAAACGGGGATCAACAGGTCCTGCCCGGGGCGCATGAGCGTGGTGTGCAGGCGGTTGGAGGTCTTGATGGCTTCGATGGTGACGCCATAGCGCCGCGCGATCTGGCTGATGGTGTCGCCACGCCGGACTTCATGGTGCAGCCACTGCACGCGTTCATCGTCCGGGAGAGTGCTCAGGCCAGCCAGGAGGGCGTCTTTCTTGTCGGCAGGAACCAGCAGCTGATGCGATCCATTGGGGTCGGTGATCCAGCGGACGTACTCCGGGTTGATCTGATACAGGTCCGACACGGGCATGTCGACGAGCTTGGCAACCACCCCGAGGTCGACCTGGGAGCCGATATCGATCTGGGTGAAATAGGGTTCATTGGGAATGGGACTGATTTTCAGGCCATACTTTTCCGGGTCGGTGATGATATTCACCATGGCCATGAGTTTCGGAATGTAATTCTTGGTCTCCCGCGGCAGTTTGAGATACTGATAGGTGGTGGGCAGACCCTTGCGGCGGTTCTGCGCCATGAGCCGGGCGACCTTGCCCTCGCCGCAGTTGTAGGCCGCCAAGGCCAGTTGCCAGTCGCCGTTGAAATCCTTGTTGAGCTTTTCCAAGTAGTCCAGTGCCGCCTGGGTGGAGGCCATGACGTCACGCCGCCCGTCATACCACCAGTTGGCCTTCAGGCCGTACAGACGACCGGTGGAAGGAATGAACTGCCACAAGCCCACGGCCCGTGCCCGTGAGTAGGCGTGTGGCTGGTAGGCGCTTTCGATGGCGGGTAGGAGGGCGATCTCCATGGGCATGCCGCGTTTTTCCACCTCTTCCACGATGTAGTAGAGGTACAGCCGCGCCCGATTGACCATGTTCTCCATGTATTCCGGGTTGTTGGCGAACCATTGTTCATGCCGCTTTGTATAAGGGCTGTCGAGGGCGGGTAGGGTGTAACCCGCGCGGATACGCTCCCAGAGATCGCCGCTGTCTTCGGTGTCGGCCAAGGCGTTTTGCACGGGTTTTTCGCCAAGCACGCCGGTGGTTGCCGGCGAGGTAGCGGCGTCCGCGGCGGCGAGGGTGCCGGGGATCTTGGCATTGACAGGAGGTACGGGTTCGGCGGCAGCAGTGGTGACAGCTACGTGGGTAGCTGGATCACCCGACGCGCTCGTTGGTTGGGTGGCGGTGGTGTCGGTTGTGTCTGGGGAGACGGTGGCGCAGCCCGCCGAGCACAAAAGCGTGGTAAGCAGGCTAAGTTTGAGCAGGGCCTGGTGTGAAATAGTTGTTTTATTCATTTTCTTAATGGTAGGGGTCAGAGACGGAATCGTCAATCAAATTAATCAATACCTTCCTCTCGTCATTTAAAGCGATCCTTCCATCGGCGCAGGGCGGTAAAGACCTCAAGGACCGTCTCCAGTCCCTGTTGGGTGTGCCCCTCCACCGCAGCGCGCACCGTCGGTTCGTGTGCCCGCAGGAAGGGATTGATGCGTTGTTCCAATCCAACAGTAGAAGGAATGGAGGGGGTCTGCGTCGCTCGCAAGGCCAGGACGCGGGTGTGGTAGGCACGGGTATCGGCGTTCCCTGGTTCGACCGCCAGGGCAAAACGCAGGTTGGCGAGGGTGTATTCATGGGCACAATAGACCTCGGTATCGGGGGGTAGGGCCGCCAGGCGCTGGAGTGAGGTGTGCATCTGGGCCGCCGTGCCCTCGAATAAGCGACCGCAGCCGGCGGAGAACAGGGTATCGCCGCAGAAGAGCTGGCCGTGACCATAATATGCAATATGGCCGTGGGTGTGCCCCGGTGTTGCCAGCACTTGGAGGTTGATGCCCATGTCCGCAAGGTGGACAGTATCCCCGTCGTCTACAGGCCGGGTAATCGTAGTGATGTTCTCCCCGGCGGGTCCGTAGACCGGTACCGGGTAGTGGTGGAGGAGATCCGGCACGCCGCCCACGTGATCGGGGTGGTGGTGTGTGCAGAGTATGGCCGCGGGGATGAGTCGCTGCTCTTGCAGCATCGCCAGGACCGGTTCCGCGTCACCGGGGTCCACGATGGCGACGTGATGGGGATGCGGCGCGGACCGGCTGCGGAGCAACCAGATATAGTTGTCCTCGAATGCGCAGACGTGTAAAACAGAATTCATGAGCGCGAGTGTGAAACCATCAACCCACCGAGTCAAACCTTACCCGCATGTCCGCCCCACCACCCACCCGTGACGAAGGCCAGCCCGCGCGTCTGCGCGCGTGGTTCGACCAACCCCTCGGCCGTTCCCTGCAGGCCTTGGAGGCCAACCGCCTGCGCGCCCTCTGGCCACAACTCTATGGTGCCGTGGCGATGCAGCTGGGTCACATCGGCTGCATGGATTTCATGGATGCGTGTATCGCCCCCAAGCGCTATGTCGTGGACTTGCCGTCGTTTGAAGCGCCGTCCCTGACCTCCGCGGTGTATGCGGCCGTGGACGCGTTGCCGTTTGATAGCCGCAGTGTTGATCTGGCGTTCTTGCCCCATACCCTGGAGTTTGCCGCTGACCCGCACCAGGTGCTGCGAGAGGTTCAGCGCGTGCTCGCGCCGCAGGGCTACGTGATTCTGTTTGGGTTTAATCCCTTAAGCCTTTGGGGATTGTGGCGGGTGGCGTTAAAGTACCGCGGGCAGATGCCGTGGTGTGGACACTTTATTCAACTCCTGCGGGTCAAGGACTGGCTCAAGTTGCTCGGTTTTGAACTGGTGCACGGCAAGATGCTTTATTATCGTCCGCCCCTGGGCAATGAGGCGTTCATGGATCGTCTGTATTTTCTGGATAAAATCGGCGATCGCTGGTGGCCGATGGCGGGGGCGGTGTATTTTGTGGTGGCGCAAAAACGCGTGGCGGCCATGACACCGCTGCGCCCGACGTGGCGCACCCGGTCTCTCGTGGCGGATGCGCTCGGGCAACCTGCGGGCAGGGTGGCACAACTTTCCAAGACTAAAGACAGGTAACCGAGGTCGATCGTGAGCACTGACAAAAATACGTCCGAGCAGGTTACCAAGGTGCAGGTGTACACCGATGGCGCCTGCCGTGGAAATCCAGGACCCGGTGGTTGGGGCGCGTTGCTGCGCTACAACGACACCGAAAAAGAACTCTACGGCGCAGAACGCGCCACCACCAACAATCGCATGGAACTCATGGCCGCGATCCAGGCCCTGGAATCCCTCAAGCGTCCCTGCGAGGTGTCGCTGACCACCGACTCCCAGTACGTACGCAAAGGCATCACCGAGTGGATCGACAACTGGAAGCGCCGCGGCTGGAAGACCGCGGACAAAAAACCGGTGAAGAATCAGGACCTGTGGCAGCGCCTGGAGCAGGCCACGCACAAACATAAGATCCACTGGAAGTGGATCAAGGGGCACAGCGGGCATGTGGAAAATGAGCGCGCCGATGCCCTGGCCAACAAGGCCGTGGATGAGCTGCGCTAGCCGTGGGTAGATAGTAGGTGGGTAGGTTGGGGTGAGTGCAGCGAACCCCAACAAACAGAGCCTACCCGTTTATAATTTTCAAACTTTTGTAGAAGAAAACCCTTGAACCGCCAAGACGCCAAGGACGCCAAGAGGATGAAAATTAAATTCTGGTTTTTCTTGGCGCTCCTGGCGTCATGGCGGTTCAGAAAAATTATTTACATTCGTTAACGAGGCCACCCCATGACACGTCAGATCATACTCGATACTGAAACCACCGGCCTGGAGCCGTCTCAAGGGCATCGCATCATCGAAATCGGCGCGGTGGAGCTGATCAATCGGCGATTGACGGGCAATCACTTTCACCAGTATCTCAATCCCGACCGGGAAATCGACGCCGGCGCCATCGAGGTGCATGGCATCACCAACGCCATGCTGGCGGACAAACCGCGTTTCCCCGACATCGCCGAGGATTTTCTCGCCTTCGTGCGCGACGCCGAACTCGTGATCCACAATGCCCCGTTCGACGTGGGCTTCATCAACAACGAACTGCGCTTGATGCGTGCGCCACTGAAGCAGATCGAAGACAGCTGCGGCGTGCTGGACACCCTCAAACTTGCGCGCAGCATGCACCCTGGCCAGAAGAACGACCTGAATTCCCTCTGCCGGCGTTACAGCATCGACAACACCCAGCGCACCCTGCACGGCGCGCTGCTCGACGCCGAGATTCTGGCGGATGTGTATCTCACCATGACCGGTGGACAGACCGCGTTGTTTCAGGATGCGGCAGAGGTGAACAGACAGAACGCGGTGCAGTCCGAGATACGCAAGCTGGATGCCAACCGCCCCGCCTTGAGTATTATCCGCGCCAGCGCGGAGGAGCAAGCGGCCCACGCCGCGTGGCTGGCGGAGATAGACAAAAAGAGCGGCGGGAAATGTCTTTGGAGCAAGTGGGAGCAGTGATCGCGGCTTAGCGACAATGTCCTGATATGATTTTATTCCGCGTGACTAGCGAGGATACAGTGATGTCACAATCCTCATCTTTCATGGCGTGGAGTGCGGGTGGTGCGGTACTCCCTGTGCTGCGCGCAGCATCCACCCACAGCATGACCTTCTTATCCCTCGACAGGTTAGAGATAACGCCAGTAAATATAAACGCTACTCACGCCGATGCTCATCAGCATCAACGGAAACGCCAGCAGGGTGAAGGCCAGGAAGCGGATCGGATGGCCGGCGCGTTCCGAGATACCGGCGACGATGAGGTTGGCGCTGGCGCCGATCAACGAGCCATTGCCCCCGAGACAGGCGCCGAGGGCCAGGGCCCACCACAGCGGCAGGAGTTGTTCCTGTCCACCGAACACCGGCGCCATGGATTTGATCAAGGGGATCATGGTGGCGACAAAGGGGATGTTGTCCACGATGGCCGACGCCACGGCGGACACCCACAGTATCGCCTGCGCGGTGACGGCGAGATTGCCACCGGTCAACTCAATGACTTTGTTGGCCAGCCAGGTGAGCACGCCAGCGGTTTCGATGCCGTGCACCACGATGAACAGTCCGAGAAAGAAAAAGATCGTGACCCATTCCACCTCGCCAAAGGTCTTGTGCACGTGCTCCGACTGCGCCTCGGCGTGACGCGGAAAGTTGTCCAACAATAGCAGCAGGGCAGCACCGCCCATGGCCACGGTCGCCGGTTCCAGATGCAGCGGATGCGCCAGGACAAAACCCAGTATCACCAGGGCCATGACGAATAGCGATTGTTTCAGCAGGCGCACATCGGTAATGGCTTCGCGCTCGTCAAAGCGCATGACGCGTTCACGTGCCGCCGGCTCGGCACGCATGTTGCGACCCCAGATGAGGTAGATCATTCCCATGGTCAGGGCGAGGATCAGCGGCGTGATGGGCGCCAGGTTCAACAGGAAATCGTTGAAGCTGAGGTTGGTTGCCGAACCGATCATGATATTCGGCGGGTCGCCGATGAGGGTGGCGGTACCACCGATGTTGGAGGCGAAGATCTCGGCAAATAGAAATGGATACGGTTTGATGTTGAGCTCTTCGGTGATGAGCAGGGTCACCGGCGCCACCAGCAGTACCGTGGTGACGTTGTCGAGCAGCGCTGAAAACAGCGCGGTCATGATGGATAGCATGACCAGGATGCCCCACGGTCTGGCGCGTACCTTTTTCGCCGACCAGATCGCCACATATTGGAACACGCCACACTTGCGGGTGACGGCCACGATCACCATCATGCCGGTGAGCAGCCCCAGGGTATTGAAGTCCACGCCACGCAGGGCCGCCTGCTGATTGAGCACGCCGCCGAAGATCATCAGGCAAGCGCCGATCAACGCGATGATGGCGCGGTTCAGCCGCTCCGTAATGACGACGACATAGGTGATGGTAAAGATGGCGAGGGAAATCCAGAAAGGATCGCCGCCAAAAATCGCCTGGGGAACCCAGGCCGCCGTTTCGCCGTGCATATCAGGAAGTGCGCTCGGTCAATTTTGCCAGGATACTCCAGTGGCTGACGATGCCCACGAGCTTCTGTGTTTTTTTGTCCACCACGGGCAGGCTGAAGCCCACGTGATACACCCGCAGCATGGCCTCCAGAATACTGTCCTCCGCGGACAATGGGGCGGTTTCGCGGTGCAGGGCAGCGCCCACCGCCTGCGGATAGAGGGACGCCAGGCGTTCTTTCAGAGAGTCGCGCACGTCGTCGAGGGTATCGTGCATGAAGGCCAGGTCGCTCAAACCCCGCTCCTGGTTCAGCGTGGCGGCCTTGGGCAATAACACCTTAAATAAGAAGGAACTGGATACCGAACAGGCCCTGATACACGCCCTGCGCATCCACGACCGGCAGCGTGCGGACGCCATGCTGAAACATGAGATCGATGGCCGCGGCGACGGTGGTGTCGGCGCGAACGATCACCGGCGTGGCGATCATGACGGATCGGCAGGACACGGTATTCCTCCTGGGGATAATTCTTCTGCATGACTTGAGTCACAGCCTGCTGCGAGTATAACTTTCTATATCACAATGACAAGAAGTGCGTCGCCGATTCTGTGTTTCCCCATTTAGCACCCAGTCGCGCCTGCCTGATTTTCAAAATTAATGGCATAGGAAGCGGAATTGGACTATTGAGCTTTACGTAATTTATGCCACCACCAGGGGTTGGGCAGGGTGGGCACTGCCCACCCTGCCTTCAAAGACACCTTGCACATCGTAGGCGCTGAGGTTGCCAGGGATTTGTCGGCTTCCATGGAGTGCGGCGGCTTGCCGCCGCTTTGACAAAAGCGGGCGCAAGCCGCCGCACTCCATGGTCACTCTGGAGGAATAGCCCTGTACCAGGCCAGGCTAACTTTCACCTGTCCGCCCAGAAGAGCGAGTCGATGGAATTACCGCTCTCAATACCGTCTCGCAGGTAAGCCATGCATGGTTGGCGATGATGCCTTCAAACAACTCGGCGCACAGGCCACGCGTGCTGAGGCCGCTCGCCAGCACATGGGTGTCGAGGAACATCTTCACGAGGCGTCGCGGAAGACGTCTTTATCCGTTAAGTAACCGGCCGCTTCCGCGTACAGCATGGCCTGGCGGCGCAGCTCGCGGAACCGCTCGATGGCAAGCTGTTTGCGTAGCGCCTCACGTACGAGTTCGCTTTTTGCCCGGCCAGTGCACTTTGCCAGGCGCGTCAGCTCGCGTTCGAGCTTCTCGCTGAGACGGATCGTTATGATGCCCATGATCATTTCTCCAGTAGGGGTAGACCCAATACTCGTGTCACTGGCCGCCATTTCGCTCACAAGAGCGCCAACCGCTGCTCGACCACGTTCAGTCCTTCGTTGATCTCGCGGCGCAGGGCCGAAGAGTGCAGATACTGGCACAGGAAAATCGTCTTGATGGCCTTGCCCAGTTCGGTGAACGCCTTATTACGTCGGGTGTTGTACATTCTTCCTCACATTTTTTGCCCTGTTGCAGGCGAAGTTTCAGTGCCTGCTGTCGGCCTGTCGGAAAACAGGTGTTTTCCGACACCTCGGCTGAGCTGTGGCTCAAGGTAATGAAAGTGTATATACTAGGTTAGTACCCCATTGCAGGAGGTCTACCATGTCGAAAGAAGCCGTTTTCACGATGAAGCTGGAACCCGAACTGCGCGACGAGTTCATGGCCGAGGCCGAGGCCGCCCACCGGCCGGCCTCTCAAGTGCTCCGCGAACTGATGCGCGAGTTTGTCCAACGTCAGCGCGAGGCGCGGGAATATGACGAGTTCCTGCGCAGCAAGGTCGAGGCTGGTCGGGCCTCGATGCAGGCCGACCGTGGCCGGTCGAATGATGAGGTTGAAGCCGCATTTGCCGCCAGGCGCGCCAAGGTGGTGGGCCAGGCGTGAGCGTCATTTGGGCGCCAGAGGCGGAGCAAGACCGCGCCGATGTGTGGGATTACATTGCGGCCGACAACCCGCTCGCGGCCGCCCGGAATGTGGCCCTAATTTATGGGCCATGGATGAGCTTTTCAGCGATGCGGCGGCCAGACTGGCCGAGCATCCCAAGCTAGGCAAGCCGGGGAAGATTCCCGGCACCCGCGAGCTGATACCGCATGATAGCTATCGCCTGGTGTACGAAATCGAGCGGGAAACGACAGTGTGGGTTCTTGCCTTGGTGCATACGGCCATGCAGTGGCCGCCAGTCCGCAAATAATGAAAGATTGTGACGATGCCGATTGACTGACGTCTCAGATGGCGGCTAGTGACACGAGTGTTGGGTCTACCCCCACCGGCCCGGT
>JAYUFH010000202.1:0-5088 GCA_043738765.1 Pseudomonadota bacterium
GCAAAAAACTACTTTTTGGTTTCATAGAATGAGGGCAGGTTATCCGGACGGGTTTTGAATCGTTTGTAACTCCACATGTACTGATCCGGTCGCTCACGCACACCGCTTTCGATCACGGCGTTCATCTGCGCCGCATCCAATACATTGTCGCCGGAGGGATAGTTCGCGAGCGCCGGTGCAAACGTCACTTCATAGCCGGCTCCAAAGGGAAGCAAACGGGTAAAACAAGGTATCACCACGGCGTCTGTCAGGCGCGCCATGCGACTCAAGGCGGTAATGGTGGCCGCGGGTATGCCGAAAAAAGGCGCAAACACAAAATCCGCATCGCCCGGCTCCTGGTCGGGAAGATAATAAAACGGCCGGCCCGCGCGCAGCAGGCGGATGAGGGGCCGCAGTTCCGCGCTGCGTTCTATCATGACCCCGCCAAAGCGCGTACGGCTGTGGCGCAACACCCAGTCGAACAACTCGTTCTTCGGGCTTTTGTACATACTGATCATGGGGCGCTCATGGGACAGGTAGAGACCGGCGATCTCCAACACCAGAAAATGCGGGGCCAGCAGGATCACACGCTTGCCGTCCGCCAGTGCGCGGTCGTAGTGCTCGCGCCCGCGAAACCGGATCAAGCGCGCAAGCCGCGGCGGCGGCGCCCACAGGGAGATACCCAGGCTGAGCAACGCCTGCGCGACGGCACGGAAATGACGGTTGCGCAACTGCCGCCGCTGCGCGTCACCCATGTGCGGGAAGCACAGGCTCAAATTGGTATCGATGGTATGCCGCGCGCGGCCGGGGGAACAAGCCGCTAACTGGCCAAGCACAGCACCGAGCAACCACAACACCGGCAACGGCAACAGACTGATGGCGCGCAATACCCCTAGGCCTGCCCAGCTGGCCCAGTAACGCGGATATAAAAAGGAAACACACTCACGACGGGGTTTTGTTTCGCGCATAGAGACACTGGGTATTTTCCGGGCGGGTTTTAAACCGCTTATACGTCCACATGTATTGCTCGGGCATTTCGCGGACTCCCTTTTCTATTTCAGTATTCATGCGTGCCACGTCGTGCATCAAGTCGCCCGATGGAAACCCTTCCAGCACCGGCTTAAAGCAGATCTCATAACCTTGGCCCGCGGGCAGTTGGCGGATGAAGCAGGGTATCACGACCGCCTTGGCCATGCCGGCGATGCGACTCATGGCGGTAATGGTGGCGGTCGGCACGCCAAAAAAAGGCACGAACTCGAAGCTCGCCTCGCCCGGGTCCTGATCCGGTAAATAATAAAATGGCCGGCCCGCCTGCATGAAGCGCAGTATGGCGCGTATGCCGGTGCTGCGTTCGATCATTATAAGGTCGAACCGTGCCCGCGCTCGCCGCATCGCCCAATCGAACAAAGCGTTCTTTGGACCTTTATACATGCTGACCATGAGGCGCTCCATGGACAGCAGCGCGCCGGCCATTTCCAGACCGACGAAATGCGGGGCAAGGAGCATCACCCGCTGGCCCTGGGCCAGGGCCTGCTCATAGTGTTCTCGACCCTGGAAACGCACCAGCTTCTTGAGGCGCGCGGGCGATCCCCACCAGGCGATTCCGACACTCAGGCTGGCGCGCCCCCAGTGGTGAAAATGACGGCGCAGGCAAGTCTGTCTTTCCTGCGCCGACCACTGCGGGAAGCAAAGAGCAATGTTAGTGCGGGCGATGCGCCGACGCTTGGCACTCAGGGTGTAATACAAGCTGCCTACCCCTGAGCCCAGAAGGACAATCACCGGGTAGGGTAAAAGCGAGCACAGGCGCAGCACACCCATGGCCAACCATACCCCCCAATATTGCGGGGCTAGAAATCGGGCTTGAAAGGGGGTGAGGGGGTGCTGCCGACGTTCAGGCGCAGGTTGAGGGTCTTGATTCATTGTCGTTTGAGATACCTGCTGCGAATCAGCATTTTGTCATAATAGGTTTGTGGCGTTATTCGGAAAATCCCTGCAGGGGAAATACTTACAATATGTAGTGTAGGCATGAATTCGCCCCAGTGGGTTAGGGAAATTATCGATAAATTTTCCCACCTTCTATTAATAAATTGGTATATTCAATAATCCTACATCCACAACAATAGGTATTTCTGTAAAATAGCCTTGTATCACAATATTATTCAGTTAATTCGTAGAATACGGTAGCGAGTGGATAAAAATTACAAACTTATAGCTTTTTATATCCTAAATATCCGAATTATTACTCGTATGTTCGCTAATTATTGCAGTGGAGTGGAGATATTCTTAATTTCGCCCATCAGCGGCCGCATTGCATGCAAAAGATTGGCGAACAGCGTTGGATGGCTGGCTTCCTGGGACGCGAGCAGCGTCTTCATCTGCCGTCGCTGGCTGGGCATGCGAAAACACGCGGGGCAGTTGTCAGCGATCACCGGCAAACCTGCGGTGCGGGCAAAATCCACCAGCTGACGTTCGCGCACATACACAAAGGGGCGGATCAGGCGCAGATCCCCAACATCGTTCAAATAGTGCGCCTTCATGGTGCGCAGACTGCCGCCGTGGAAGGCGCTCAGCATAAAAGACTCCGCAAGATCGTCGAGGTGCTGGGCGAGCACCACCACGTTGTAGCCATGCTGACGCGCCGTGGCGTAGAGGATACCGCGACGCATGCGCGAACAATAGGCGCAGAAGGAATCGCCCCGCATGGTCTTAAGTGCCCGCGCAACGATCGCTTGGGATTCGTAATAGTAGGGAAGTCCCAGGGCGGGAATGTACTGCTGCAAGGAGCGTGGATCGAAGCCCTCGATTTGCGGATCCACCGTGGCCACGCCCAGCTCAAAGGACACCGGCGCTTTGTCCCGCAGGTGGAGCAGGGTATGTAGCAGACTCAAACTGTCTTTGCCACCGGATACCCCGAGCAACAGGCGGTCACCGGGCTGGATCATGCCGTAGTCCGCAATGGCCCGTCCCGCGGCGCGCACTAAGGGACGCGGTGGCTTAATCCGGTTGGCGGGCGCGGATGTACTGGACGATACGAGTTGAATGGCGCGCTGGAGGCGGGGCTGCATAGGGCCTATAGTAACCCCTCGCCCGCACAAATGCAGTGAGCCGCGATGCCAAGGAGGCGCGCCCGTGAACAAGGTCAAGACCCTGTCCCCACCTGAAGCCTGGCAGCTGATCCAGGACCAACCCAATGCGCTGCTGGTGGACGTGCGCTCGCAAATGGAGTTTCTTTTTGTCGGTCATCCCACGGGTGCCATCCACATCCCTTGGATCGACGAGCCCGATTGGACAGTGAACCCCCACTTCGTTACCCAGGTCCGTCAAGCTATCCTGGGCGGGGCTACAGGGGCCGCGATCATCCTGCTCATCTGTCGCAGTGGTGTGCGCTCCCTGGAGGCGGGCCAAACGTTGGTGGATGCCGGTCTCAAGCAGGTTTATAACGTGGCCGAAGGCTTCGAGGGCGCCTTGGACGAAAACCACCAACGCAGCAGCCGGGGGGGCTGGCGCTTCCACGGCCTGCCCTGGGAGCAGTGCTGACCCCTCTTTACGTCAGGGCGGGTGTTAATTTCACCCAAGCTTGATAAACTGCGCCTCCTTTATTATCAAAGAACAGCCGTTACGCACACCCCATTTTGGAGCCGCCATGGCAGACAGCTACCTCTTTACCTCTGAATCCGTTTCGGAAGGCCATCCCGACAAGGTCGCCGATCAAGTATCCGATGCCATCCTCGATGCCATCCTGGCCCAGGACCCCAAGGCGCGCGTTGCCTGTGAGACCCTGGTGAACACCGGCATGGTGATTATTTCCGGCGAGATCACCACCACCGCCTGGGTCGACATGACCGACATCGTGCGCGGCACCATCAAGCGTATCGGTTACGAAGCCTCCATGGGTTTCGACTGGCAGTCCTGCGCCGTGCTCACCGCCCTCGACAAACAGTCCCCGGACATCGCCCAGGGTGTGGATCGCACCCCGGAAGAGGAGCTCGATCAGGGCGCCGGCGACCAGGGCCTGATGTTTGGTTATGCCTCGAATGAAACCGACGTCCTCATGCCCATGCCCATCACCCTGGCCCACCGCCTGGTGAAGCGCCAGGCGGAAGTGCGCCACTCCGGCAAGCTCACTTGGTTGCGTCCCGACGCCAAGTCCCAGGTCACGGTGCGTTACGAAAACGACAAGCCCGTGGGTATCGACGCCGTAGTGCTGTCCACCCAGCACTCCCCCGACATTGAGCACAAGAAACTGCAAGAAGCGGTGATGGAAGAAATCATCAAGCCGGTGCTGCCGGCGGAGTGGCTGAGCAAGAAGACCGTTTACCACATCAACCCCACCGGGCGGTTTGTCGTGGGCGGGCCCGTGGGTGACTGCGGCCTCACCGGTCGCAAGATCATCGTCGATACTTACGGCGGCATGGGCCGGCACGGCGGCGGCGCGTTCTCGGGCAAGGATCCGACCAAGGTTGACCGCTCGGCCTGCTATATGGCGCGTTATGTTGCCAAGAACATCGTAGCGGCAGGTCTGGCATCGCGCGTCGAAGTTCAATTGGCCTACGCGATCGGCGTGGCCGAACCGGTTTCGGTGATGGTGAATACCTTCGGCACCGGAACGGTTTCCGAAGAGCGGCTAGTCGAAATGGTGCGCGCCACCTTCGTCCTGACGCCCAAGGGCATGATCGATACACTGAAGCTCCGCCGCCCGATTTATCGCAAGACCGCTGCGTTTGGCCATTTCGGCCGAACAGAGGAAACGTTCACCTGGGAAGCCACCGATAAGGCCAAGACCCTGAAGGAAGCGTCTCACGCAATGGCCGTCGCTCGCTAAGCTTGCAGGTCTAACCGTACAATCCAATTTGTCGAACAGCCACTCGAAAGGGTGGCTGTTTCTGGGTGTTCAAACTGGATGCTATTGGCACTAAGCAGACCTGGTGGTGAGAATTCCAGGTCATTTCTGGCGTAACCTGCGATGGTATCCTGAAACCCATTTTTCGGGGCTGCGGGGCGGGAGGAAAAGACTTGCGCCCCAAGTACGCTATGATCTTCGATCCGGCCGATCGGGCGAGTAGGGGATCGGTCCCTCCATCCATGCCAGAATGGCGAATCGGCAACACC
>JAYUFH010000203.1:0-5082 GCA_043738765.1 Pseudomonadota bacterium
ATGCCGCCGACCTTGGCCGCGGCCAGAAAGACATACTCCGGTTTTTCCACAGCAAAAAAAGTCTGCACCGCATGCTGACTGGTCAGGTCAAGCTCGACATGGGTTCGGGTGGTTATATTGGTATAACCACCCGCCTGCAGACGTCGCACAAGGGCCGAGCCGACCAAGCCACGATGACCGGCAACGTAGATCTTGGCAGAAGGATGCATGACGCTATTCATGGTAATCGAACGCTGTATATCCGTGACGTTTTACCAACTCATCACGCTCCGATGCCTTCAAGTCTTCGCGCACCATCTCGGCAACCAGCTGTTTGAAACCGATCTTGGGTGTCCAGCCCAGCTTGTTCTTCGCCTTGCTCGGATCACCCAACAGGGTCTCCACCTCCGTCGGACGGAAATAGCGCGGATCCACCGCGACGATACACTTGCCGTCTTTGTCGTAACCCTTTTCCGCGACGCCCTCGCCTTTCCAGTTAATGATCATACCCAGCTCCCGGGCCGCCGCGTCGACGAAATCGCGCACACTGTACTGCACGCCCGTGGCGATAACGAAATCCTCCGGCTGCTCCTGCTGCAGCATCAGCCACTGCATCTCGATGTAGTCCTTGGCATGACCCCAGTCGCGCTTGGCATCCATGTTGCCGAGAAACAAACAATCCTGCAGACCTAGCTTGATGCGCGCCAACGCGCGCGTAATCTTGCGCGTGACAAAGGTCTCGCCGCGTACCGGCGATTCATGGTTAAAGAGAATGCCGTTACAGGCATACATGCCATAGGCCTCACGGTAATTCACCGTTATCCAATAGGCATACAATTTCGCAACGGCATAGGGAGAGCGTGGATAGAACGGCGTCGTTTCTTTCTGCGGAATCTCCTGCACCTTGCCGAACAATTCCGAGGTGGATGCCTGGTAAAAACGTGTCTTCTTTTCCAGGCCCAGAATACGTATGGCCTCCAGCACACGCAACGTTCCGAGTGCGTCGGAATTGGCCGTGTATTCCGGCTCCTCGAAGGACACCGCCACGTGACTCTGGGCGGCGAGATTGTAGATCTCATCCGGTTGGACCTGCTGAATGATGCGTACCAGGCTGCTGGAATCAGTCATGTCGCCATAATGCAGGACAAAGCGGCGACCTTTTTCGTGCGGGTCTTGATAGAGGTGATCGATGCGATCGGTATTGAACAGTGACGTCCGGCGTTTTAGGCCATGCACCTCGTAACCCTTTTCCAGCAGAAATTCCGCCAGGTATGCGCCGTCCTGGCCAGTTATGCCGGTGATCAGTGCCTTTTTCATTGCTGCTCCTCTAAAGCTATAAACGGATTAGTTGTTATGTCTATTGTATTTATCGTCGAAGCGAACAATGTCGTCTTCCCCTAGATAACCGCCGGATTGCACCTCGATCATCTCCAGGGGTATGGAACCCGGATTCTCCAGGCGGTGCTTGGTGCCGAGCGGTATATAGGTGGATTGATTTTCAGTGAGGATAAAGACCTCGTCACCGCGCGTGACGCGTGCCGTGCCTTTAACGATGATCCAATGCTCCGCGCGGTGGTGATGCATCTGTAGCGACAATGATGCGCCGGGGGTGACAGTAATTCGTTTCACCTGAAAGCGCGGTCCGGCATCGACGCCTTCGTAGCAGCCCCATGGACGATATACTTTGCGCTGGTTCTTATACTCATCCCGGTTATGTTTCTTCAGGTGATCGACGATCTTCTTCACATCCTGCGCGCTGTCCTTGTGGGCCACCAGGACGGCATCCGCGGTTTCCACGATCACCATATCCTTGACGCCGACCGCCGCCAGAAAACGATGTTGCGCTATCAACAAGGTGTTCGTGGTGGCGTGGGCATGTACATCACCTTGAATAACATTTCCGTCGGCATCGTGTGCCCGCACCTGCCACAGCGCCGACCAGGCGCCCACGTCCGACCAACCCGCGTCCAACGGCAAGACCACGGCCTTGGCGGTCTTCTCCATCACGGCATAGTCGATGGAATCAGAAGGGCAGCTGGAGAAGGCTGATTTTTCCACGCGGAAAAAATCGCCATCCCGCGCACCGCCAGTGTAAGCCGCGCGGCACGCCTGCTCGATGTCGGCACGATAAGCGGCCAGCTCCGCCAACCAGACGGAGGCACGCATCATGAACATACCGCTGTTCCAGAGATACTCACCGGAACCCAGGTAGCTTTGTGCAGTCGCGGCATCGGGTTTCTCAACGAAGGCCGCCACCTGCCATGACCCAGAGGTTCGATCAGGTTTCGCCGCGGCCTTGCCGCTGACTGCAGCCGCCGTCATTGAAGCTCCCTTTTTAATGTATCCATAACCAGTCTCGGGTTCCGTCGGCACGATACCGAAGGTCACCAGCGATCCCTCCTGCGCCAACGCCGCACCCTGTTGCACAGCAACATGAAACGCTACCGCATTCTGTATCACATGATCCGCAGGCATCACCAGCATTATCCCGTCCTCAGCGTCTTGCATGAGCGCTAACGCCGCCAGCGTCAAGGCCGGTGCCGTATTTCTCCCCAGGGGCTCAAGCAAAATGCTTGCGGGTGATTTTCCCAGCAGGCGCATCTGCTCGGCCACCAGGAAACGATGTTCTTCGTTACAGACGATGACCGGCGCTTTGCAATCGGGCAGGCCATCCAATCGCCGTACGGTTTCCTGCAACATCGTGCCCTCCTCAACCAAGGGCAGCAGCTGCTTGGGGTAGAGCTCGCGGGAAAGCGGCCACAGGCGGGTGCCTGATCCGCCTGACAATATCACCGGATAGATATTCATAGAGTGTCCGTCATGTTGTTGTTTTATTTAACCGCACGATAGTGACTGACCACCGGAACCCCTCCCGGCGTTGATATCGCGTAGGGTATAAACATCCTCTGTCTCCCACTCATCAGGCACGCTACCGCCATGCAGAGTTGAACTCCGCACTGTAAATCACTCATCGGGAGAAGAAACTGACCTCCCCCTTCAACACAATACGGCTTACTCAGCGACTAGCCGTGGCTCCAAACGCAAAACATCCGGCACCAACACCCGCGCCGGACTCATGCCGCTGACCAGCCGCTCATAGGTCAGCTGTGGCGTAAGCAGATCCGTCACGACACAGGCATCATAACCTTCCAAGATATCCAACAGATGAAATACCGGCCGATTCAAATACACCTGACGGTCGCTCTGCGGGTCATAAAAGCCGACGATCTCTATTTCCTGTTCCATGGCGCGTAGGGTGGCGATCTCCGCCAAGTCGGAGATGCCACACAGCAGCAACCGGCGCCAGGCGTTCTGGCTGCAGATCGAAACGATGCGCGTGCAGGATTCACTGGCTTGGCGATAAAACGAAAAGGAGTGGGCCAGATATTTCGCGGTCAGGCGTCCTTTTTCCGCGAAACCGGTGGGCGTCAGATAATACAGATACCGATTGGCCGGTGCGTCGCTGATCTTGATGTAACCCTTGCGCACGCAGCGTTTGAGGTAGGAGTTGGCGAGCCCCAGGGCAACCCCCAGTTGCCGCGCGAGATGGCGCTGGCTCACAGCGCTCTGACGCTGGACCGCGTCCAGAATCTCCAGCGTCAGGGTGTCTTCCCGGTGTTTATCCGTGTTCATGGTATGAACACTATACCGTATGCTAGAGTGAGGTCAAGAGAGTCGTATTAATACAGTGACTTAGATAGAAAACCTTAGCAGGAACACACTTAATGCTGCGCCACAGACGCCCTCTGGGCGGACCCCACCTGGCCCAAACATGTAGTTCTAAAGAGGGATTAGTCATTACGGACGGAAACCGGTCGCCGTTGATGATAACGCCTAATCTGCAGCGGCCAGCTGTCCCGCATCCACGCGGGCACGCACCTGACGCCCGAGAATATCCAGCAATACCACGACCCGTTCGCGCCCCGTGCCGGCGACAAAGAGACCCTCATACCCTTGCAATGCCCCCTCCACAACACGCACCGGCTGACCGGCATGGAAGACGGGCTCTGCCCAGTCATGCAAACCCGTCGTGGACTCCCGCGAGCGCAACGTTTCGATCAACGCGTCCGGGACCATCGCCGGCTCCTTACCGAAACGCACCAGGGCCGACACGCCTATGGTGGAGCGGATCGGCCCCCAATCGTCGCGACACGTATCGAGCTGAATGAAGAGATAGCGGGGAAACAATGGCTCGATCACCGATACGCGCCGTCCGTTACGCTTGCGATTCTGTTGGGTCATCGGCAAATAGACCGGGTAACCCTGACGCCCCAGCTGATGCCGGGCGGTCTGCTCCTGGCGCGGTTTGGTGTAGACCAGAAACCAGGATTTTATAGGGGCGCTAACGCTGGACATGCTGCACCAAGTTGTAATGGGAGGATTACTAACAATATCCCACTGGGGGCTGGAAGGATTCCAGTAAAGTATACAAAAAAAGGGCGCCTTAGGCGCCCTTTCAGACCAGCAAGAAAAAGAATGGGCAAGTTACTTCATCGACCCTCCGCTCCCGCCTCACCCGTGGTGAGATTGGCGCGATTCCTTTCCACCACCTTCGGACCGATGCCCTTTACTTTGGTCAAGTCATCCACACGTTTAAACGGTCCGTTCTTCGTCCGATAGGCCACGATGGCGGCAGCGTATTTAGCCCCCACGCCTTTCATCGCGGCATCGATGGTTGCTGCATCGGCGCTGTTGATATTCACGGGTGCGGCAAAAACGGTAAACGAAAAGAGTACACAGAAAAGCAGAAGCAAAAACGAATAGGGCGCTTTCATCCTTGACAACCTCCATGGTTAGCATTGTTGAGAGTGTGTCGCACTTTCCTCATTCCTTAGGCGACCCTGGCATCCTAGCGCGCACCCAGCGCATGAACAAGCCTCGAAAAGCAGTTAATAGTGTGCAATCTCACCCAGTATTTGCTGTAGCATTGCCAATGGATTGGTGGCTTGGGTGATGGGACGTCCAATCACCAGATAATTGCTGCCCTGCTGCAACGCCGCCAATGGCGTCGATACCCGTTGTTGATCATCCTGCGCGGTGCCCGCCGAACGGATGCCCGGGGTCACCAGCCGGAAGGCCGAACCAAATTTGGCGCGCAGTCCC
>JAYUFH010000204.1:0-5066 GCA_043738765.1 Pseudomonadota bacterium
GTGCCGGTCGCCGTGGGCGTTCCGGAGATGACGCCCGTGCCGCTGGTGAGCGAGAGGCCCGCCGGCAGTGCCCCGCTGGCGATCGACCAGGTATACGGAAGAATTCCACCGGTCCCAGCCAGCGACGCCGAGTAGACCATGTGCTGTGTACCACCAGGCAAGGTGGTGGTGGTGATGGCAAGCGCTGCCTGCACCGATATGATTTGTAACTTCGTGCCGACATCATGCCGAATCTGCAAGACACTTAGGACGGGATCAAAGGTCCAACCCACTTGAGTCAAGTCTGCTCGTTGACTGAGTGCCAGTCCATCAGCAATCACACTCGCTGGCGTAAAATTGGTTCGCAATGTTTCCCTCGATGCACCGTCGCTGGTAGTGTAATTGATCCCTGACGCTGAGTAATTGACGTTGATCACGATGGAGCTAGACCGGACTAAGTGATTTAGCCCGTCCGGCGCCCAGGCTGGTACCGCACCAAGACTGGTCATGAAATGGCGGATATAATCACCGTACCCGTCTGTGAACCATTGGTTGTTGACCTCCGGGCCATCGATCACTTCGCCGTTTGGCCGAGCCATATAGGTAGCCCAGTTGAGTGCCCGGTAGGCTTTTTCTTTGGCAATCTCATCGCCTGTTTTTTCGTACAGTAGCGCATTCACAGAAGCGTACCGCGAGGTATGGCTACCCATAGGAAACCAAAAAACCCTCTGCTCACGGATTGTATTGGCCCCGTATGCAGAAATCGCAAAGTTGCGTTCAACCCAGCTGATCAAATCGCGAACATGTCTTTCCCAGTCAGCATCAAGTTCTGAGTATTCCAAAAGATAACGTGCCGTCATCATGGCGCTATACTGATTGAAATTGTTTGTGTTCGGCTGAATGGGGACATCTTCGAAGTAATTGGACCAGATGTTATTCTGTATGGGATAAGTCATCAACCAGTTCCAGGCGATCTGTCGAGCCGTTTGATATGCTCCAGCATTGCCCAGCCCAAGGCTAATCAACCCGTCAAACAACTTGATTGGACCAATCACATTCGCACAGTAATCTTCGCGCACCCCGCCTGTTTTGGCATACACCCGAAACGGCCAGGGTGACTGACTAGAGTTTCCCCTACGTACGTGACTCGCCAGGGCATCTGCCGCCGCAATTGCGGCGTCTCGGAAGGCAGTATTGCCATTAAATCGGTACAACTGTAGCCATGCGTCACCCATTTCACCAACTTTATCTGGCTCAATGACACCCGCACCATCACCTGCTCCATTGGAAAAATCACCGTAAGTCGCGCCACGATACGTCAAAGACCCGGCATCCCCACTAGCATATGGGACCTTGACCCAATTTCCGCCATTCGGCGTCATCCCATTCCTGATCATGGCGGTAGCTACATTTTCGGCTAGCCGAACCGGCGAAACATTTCCGGAATAGCCATAGTATTTGAGTGCCGACTCGATCAGCATGGCATACAAGCCAGCTGGATTATGTGGCCAGTCCACTGGCTCCTGTGTGTCCGGGTTCATATAGCTGTGGCTGTAATAGGCTGGTTTACCGTTTTGACTGTCGCTGGGTACGCTATTGAGCAAGTAGTTCCAGGAGAGTTTCATCACTTGGTCGTAGCCTTGGGTTGGATCAGGCGTCCAAGGGATGATCTTACCGCTGCCATCCAGCACTACATTGTGGCCATTAATAATATCCAACGCCTTCACCGGAACAGCTGGCAGTACGATCATCGCCAGTACTACGGTGAAGACCAATTCGAGAATAATCGATTTCAGTCGCACTTACGACCCTCCTTCCTGGAAGGCCAAGCTCCGCAATCTAAACATCGCATCTTAAATTATGCCGTAAAATCTCCCCAGTCCCGAATTGGGTTTCCATCAGCGATCGAAGCACGCTGAGATGGCGGTCAGCACGTCGTCTAAGGTAGCGAAAAACCGGTTCTGCGTCACTAGGCGGCGGGCCAGCGTCCAAACGTCCTCGACGGGGGCAAGCTGTGGACTATACGGTAGCAGAAATAGCCGGGTGAGGACTGACGCTATTTTCGACGAACGGCTTGGGAAGGGCCGCGTGGTGGTACGGGCATTGTCCAGCACCAACACTATGCGTGTGCTGTGGTCACGATGTCACAGCAGCGTCTTCAGAAAGGTCTCGAACGTGGCCGCATTGAACATTGCGCACAGGGAGTGGATGAACTTGCCAGTGCGCACGCTTACGGCCCCGGTACAGGCGACCGACTTGCGGGTGGGCGCATGGAGCCCGACCGGATCCTTGATCTCAGGCGGCGCCCACATGTGGCACCGGGTGCCATGTTGTTGGAAATGGCATTCATCCACGCTCCAGAGTTCAATGCCCCGGCGCCGTGCCAGCGGTGCAGTTTTTTTATAACGCCGCGACCTTGACCGGATCGGACTGGGGGACTTGGGGTCTGGGATTTCGCAGCCAGACCCCATGTGGCCAAAAGGCGTTGGCACTGGCGCACCCCCAACCTCACCCAGTAGCGCCTACGAAGATAGGCCATGAGCAGCTTACCGTCCCACAGATGACCCGTATGACCGAATTTTTTCTGCGTCTCACGTCATTCCCCAGCGCTGCTCATTGCTTGGTGGTCAGCGTGGCCCGCTACCCGAACGCGCCCCATCGCGCAAGCCGGTCAGTCCATGGGTTTCAAAACGCGTCACTCAGCGCTACACTGTCCGCCGATCTTCCCCAAACAAGTCGGCGACCTGCTGGCAACTGTGGCCGCTGGTGACCAGGAGCAACCCGTGCAACCGAGGTCGTACCGCGCCTTATCAGACCGAGCTATTCTTGCTGGAGGGCCAGGCGCATGACGTCGGCATCAGCAATTTCGAGTTTTCTCATGACAGCGCCTCATCAAAGGGGAACCTATTCATCAGTGTAACTCAAGGGTGCGGCAATATGTATGTAGCAATGTTTGGGACACTCTTGATCCGATCACACCACCTTAGGATCGCTGGGTCATGGTTGAAACATCACATCCACCCAGTAGTTGGCCGAAGAATACGTTTGGGCCGGAAAGAGGCTGGTGGATCCATACGCATAGACCCCGTTCCCGCCGGAAACGCCGCTGGCAGGAGCATGGAGCGGCGGGCTGTCCATACCCGTCGCGAAGTAGTTCAGATTGGCGCTGTAGTGGCCAGTGAGGGCATGGTAGGACGCCACGTAGACTGTGTTGGCGGTGATGGGCACCGGGCTCGAGAAAAGCACCTGCTGCCAGCCTGAGGCGGTTTCCCCTGCGAACGTGGCTGTCGTAAGCAGTGTTCCGCTGCTCGTCCAGAGGTTGGCGACGTGGATGCCCGTATTAGTGCTCGCCTTGTAGAAGCGGATGCCCGTAATGTTCCCGTTCACATCAGCGCGAAATTTCACCCCCAACTCCACCGTGCTGTCGGGCCCCCCGTCCACCAAGCCGGGGACCGCCGTGCCGGGCCAGAGCGAGATACCCGTGGCCGAGACAACAGGGGCAATGATGATGCTCAAGGGCTTGGTGGCCGATGCCCCATTTGCCGCCGTCACCCTGACGGTGAAGTTGAACGTGCCGATCGCCGTGGGCGTGCCGGAGATGAACCCCGTGCCGCTGGTGAGCGAGATGCCCGACGGCAGTGCCCCGCTAGCGATCGACCAGGTATACGGAGTTAGTCCACCACTGGCTGTCAGCGTGGCCGTATAGGCCACATTCTGGTTTCCACTGGTCAGGGAGGTGGATGTCACTGCTATGGACGACGGGGGCGTCAGGGATCCAGGACTGAACACCACATCCACCCAGTAGTTGGTCGCCTTAAACGTCTGAGTCGGGAAGGTGCTGGTGGATCCATATGCGTAGACGCCGCCATTGACCGCGACGTGGAGCGGCGGGCTGTCCACCCCCGTCGTCGCGAAGTAGTTCACGCTGGCGCTGTAGTGGCCGTTGTTGGCATGATACGACACCACGTACACCGTGTTGGCGGTGATGGGCACCGGGCTCGAGAACAGCACCTGCTGCCAGCCTGAAGTGGTCTCTCCTGTGAAGGTCGCCGTGGCCAGCTTGGTGCCCGCGCTTGTCCAGAGGTTGGCAACGTGGGTACCCGTATTGGTGCTCGCCTTGTAGAAGCGAATACCCGTAATGCTCCCGTTCACGTCGGAGCGGACTCTCACCCCCAACTCCACCGAGCTGTCGGCCCCCCCGTCCACCAGGCTGGGGACCTTCGCGCCGGGCCAGAGCGAGACCACCGTGGGCGAAACCACCGGGGCAATGAGGATGCTCAAGGGCTCGGTGACCGATTGCCCATTCGCATCCGTCATCCTGACGGTGAAGTTGAATGTGCCGCTCGCCGTCGGCGTGCCGGAGATGACCCCCGTGCCGCTAGTGAGCGAGAGGCCCGGCGGCAGGCCCCCGCTGGCGATCGACCACGTATCAGGAGGCGTGCCCCCGCTCCCCACTAGCGACGCCGAGTAGCCCATGGTCGGTGTCCCACCCGGTAAGGAGGTGGTGGTGATGTCGAGTGCCCCCGGTGCGACCAAGGTGATTTGGACGTTCGTGCCGGTGTCATGCCGAATCTGCAAGACCCGGAGGACGGGATCAAAGATCCACCCCGCTTGCGTCAAGTCGCCGCGTTGACTGAGGGGCACGCCGTCCACCACCACACTCACGGGCGTCGCAGTGGTGCGCACGATTTCCGTCGACGCCCCGTCGGCCGTGCTGTAGGTGAGCCCCGACGAGGCGTACGTGATATTGGTCACGATCGAGGTCGACCGGACCAGGTGGTTTTGCTGATCGGGCGCCCAGGCTGGGACCGCACCAAGACTGGTCATGAAGTGGCGAATATAATCACCGTACCCGTCCGTGAACCATTGGTTGTTGACCTCCGGGCCATCGATTACGACGCCGTTTGGCCGCGCCATATAGGTCGCCCAGTTGAGTGCCCGGTAGGCTTTTTCTTTGGCACCCGCATCGCCTGTTTTTTCATACAGGAGCGCATTCACCGACGCATACCGTGCGGTATGGCTCCCCATCGGAAACCAAAACTCTCTCTGCTCACGGATGGTATTGGCCCCGTATGCGGACACCGCAA
>JAYUFH010000205.1:0-1900 GCA_043738765.1 Pseudomonadota bacterium
CCCTGTATCACCGGGATGTGCGCGGTACGCACTGCCTGCTGTAGCATGCCCATGCTCGGATCAAGCCCGACTACACTGCCGCTGGCGCCGACGATGTCCACCGCGGAACGCGCGATGGCGCCCGTGCCCACGGCCACATCCAGATGACGCATGCCGGCACAGAGGCCGGCGCGCCTGAGTGCGTCACGCCGGTACCACACCCCCGACCCGAAGGACATCATGCGGTCTATCCAGTCATAATTACCCGCGGTCTCGTCGAATACCTGGCTGAGAAAACGCCGATGCTGGGCTTCCGACTGATAGTACTTGGACAACGGAGGGTGGGGGGAACCGCTTCTTACATCGTTACGGGGAGTATTTGGCATGCTCTGTAGCGCTCTGCAACGGGATATCGAAAGCCCCGGCTGTGGAATGCACCGGCCGGGACGGGTTCCTACTTCTTCTTCGCTTTCTTCCTGGCCTTGGACGCAGCACCCGTGGATTTCTTTTTACTTGCAGGTTTCTTTTTGCCTGCGGGTTTTTTCTTTGTCGCTGACGGCTTCTTCGCTGCCGATTTCTTGCTGGCCTTCTTGGGTGCGGATTTTTTCTTGCCGTCCGCCTTCTTTACGGCCTGCTGCTTGGTCTTGGGTGCCGTCACCGCTGCCGGTTTTTTCACCCGCACCGCGGGGGCCGATTTTATCCGCTCGATTACCTTGCCCAGGTGCTTGATATCCTGCTGCATCCGCTGCACCGCTGCCTTGCCTGCGTCCGGACCGGTTTGACCCGTCATCAACTGGCCGTAGGCCGATACAACAATGCCATCTTCCAAACCCGCGATGTGTCCACCTACCGCCCCGAGTGACAGGCAGGCCTGCAGCATCTGTTCCCTGGCCTCCAGGCCGATCTCGTGCAAACGCACGCCCCGTTGCGGCCCCACCCAGCTCAGTACCGACCATTTATCACCGGGGGCACCCGGTGACTTGAGATATTCCTGCCATACCGTGATGGCCTCTTCACATTTCGCGATCAGCGCCTCAAGGCTCACGATCGCCTGTTTGCGATTGATTTCCCGATCCATCTTGCCTTGTTCAATCAGCGAAATTGTCTTGTTAAGGCAGTCCATGATTGCTCCTCCACGAAAAGACCAACGTTATGATTGCGCCGCAGCGCTGTAACTTGAGGCAGATCATAGCCTAAATTCGCGCTTGCAGATATCAGTCCGGAATATGCTGCCGGTGGCCCTCCGGCCGCCAGGCCGGCGCAATAACATTGGGCATAGTGGACCGCTCCAGGAGCGTCGCCGGCACCACGGTGAATTCGCCGTATTTCGTATTGATCCGATCGATGGCGCTGAACCGCTGGATGCTGCGCACCTCATCCGGCGAAAACAGCTCCAGCTGGCCGCTGGCGTTGAGCAGATGAGTGGTGGTGATCTGCACGTGCGTCACCGGCTCGCCCTGCCAACGTTCATCCAGAAACGCCTGCGCCAGTTGGTAGAAACGCTTGCCGTCGGCGGCGGCATGCGGCAGGACAAATAGTTCGGCGATGCCACCCTGCGCATAGCGCAGTCCCACGTAGAGCCGCCCCGCCTGCATGTCGTAGCGGCGCAGGCGCGCGGCGACCTTCTCGCACATGTGGCGCAGGTAAGTCTGCACGGTACGTTGGCTTACGGTGCGCGGCGGCAACACCTTGCCATGGCCCACGGACTGGGGTGGCGCCACCTCCTGCACCACCGGCGCCGTGTCGCGCCCCTGACACATGAGCCACAGGTGCTTGCCGACTACGCCATAGCGACGCACCAACAGGTTCACCGGCATGGCCGCCACGTCGCCGCAGGTGCGCGCGCCATACTGGCGCAGAAAGGCGCCGATGCGCGGGCCGATGCCGCAGATCTTTTCCATGGGGATGTCGCGCAGGCGCT
>JAYUFH010000206.1:0-34923 GCA_043738765.1 Pseudomonadota bacterium
AGTGTGTTCGATATCCAGCCTACATAGTAAAGGTTGCCATCAACGAACAATGGTCCCTCTGGTCCTAGGACATTGCTGACGATGGGGAGTTCGTCAGCGCCGGCTGCCGCAGACGCCAACATTGCCGCAGCGACGAAGCAGACAGTTCTATTTGCCATCACAGCGGTAGTGTTCAGTGTCTGACAGCTGGAGTCAAATCGGTCTGCTGACTCCAGACACCTGGTCTGTTGCCAACGCGAGCGGCTCCCACGAATATCGCTGATGCGTCGGAAGGGGAGTTGGATGGCTAAGGGGATGCTTGCCCGCGCGTGGCCGCAGAGTCGGTGGCTACAGGGCGCGGCCTGGGCGGCGGTTGTTGTGGTCGTGCTGGTGGGCATTGCCCTGGTCTTTGCCCCATACCTGTGCGCCGAACTGTCAGCCGCGCTTGAACCCCACGCGATCATCGATCAGGCGAAGCCGAGTCTCGGCGAGGGACACATGGTGGATGACTACTGGGCAGTGCAGGACATCGACGCGCACACGCACGCGCTCGGTGAGCCACGCTACTACCAGGCCAACTACGCCTATCTCATTGTGGGTGAACGACGGGCGCTGCTGTTCGATGCCGGCTCGGGCACACGCGATATCACGGGTGTCGTCACGAGCCTCACGCGCCTGCCGGTGACCATCATGCCATCGCATCTGCATTTCGATCATACCGGTGGCATCTTGCCATTCACGTCGGTCGCGATGGTTGATTTGCCCGATACCCGCGCTGATGTCAGGAACGGCAGGTTGACCCCCGGCCGCTATGAATTTCTCGGCATGGTCGATGGATTGGTGTCGCCCGGATTCACTGTGACCGAGTGGCTCAAGCCCGG
The DNA here is from genome assembly GCA_043738765.1 of Pseudomonadota bacterium. Lineage (GTDB taxonomy): Bacteria > Pseudomonadota > Gammaproteobacteria > Acidiferrobacterales > UBA6901 > JANNJF01. The sequence continues at coordinate 861 of JAYUFH010000206.1, forward strand.
CGCAGCAATTGATCTGGGTGGGCGCGTACTGCAGGTCTTGCATGTGCCAGGCCACACGCACAGCTCAGTCGCTCTATATGATGCGGGGACCCATCAGCTATTTGCGGGGGATTTCATCTACCCAACAAAGCTCTATGCGTTCCTGCCGGGAGCAAGCCTCGCGGAATATCGGGCGACGACGCGCGAGCTACTGACGAGCCTGCCTGCCGATACAAAAATCTGGACTGCGCACTGCTGTCGCGCCGGCGAGAAGACCTCAGCGCCCTGGCTGAGCATGGGCGATGTGCGCGATCTGGATTGCGCGCTAACCGCGATCCAGTCGGGCAAGTCGCATGGCACAGGGTTTTTTCCGCGGCTGTTTCCGGTCAATCAGCAGATGACTCTGGCCACAGGCTTCCCCTGGAATAATCGCTGAGATCGCAAGGTATACTCGAGCTGACAGCCTGGACCCGAGGAAGGGCATGAATTCGGTAACCGCATCACTGGCCGCGTACCTCGCCGCAGCATCGCTGCTGACGATTACGCCGGGTCTCGACACGGCATTGGTGCTCAGGATGGTCACAACCGGGAGACCGCGCCGGGCTCTACTTGCCGGCCTCGGCATCGCCACGGGCTGTTTCGCGTGGGCTGCGCTGGTCGCCTTGGGGCTCGGGGCGTTGCTGGCAGCATCGAAACTGGCCTATGCCGCGTTGCGCTGGATCGGGGCAGCGTATCTGCTATGGGTCGGATACAGGATGCTTCGCCATCCGCGCCGTACTTTCCTGGCGCCGACGCCGAGTGCTGAGAATCACAGGGCAGCCTTCGTTACCGGCGCGTTGACCAATCTGCTGAACCCCAAGGTTGGCGTGTTCTACGTGTCATTTTTGCCGCAGTTCGTTCCAGCGGGCGTATCAGTCGGCCCGTATATCCTGTTGCTGGGCGGCATTCACGCGCTGCTGGGTGTGATCTGGTTCACGTGCCTGATGATCGCCACGCGGCCGATCTCCACATTCCTGCGACGGCCTGCGGTAGTCCAGGCGTGTGATCGATTGACGGGTGGTGTGTTCGTGGCCTTCGGTCTGGGCCTGGCTCTGGAATCACGGCGCCCTTGACTGTATAACGAGTCGCCGGGCGCACACGTGCTGCGGGACAACCAGAAGTGAGATTGATCATGCGATCATGGCAGACGTCGATAGTGTTCATGGTGGTGATGTGCCCCTGTGCAGCGAGCGCTGCCAGCGGCTACAGCTCGCTACTCCAACTGGCCGACGAGTGGCGGCACTTCGAACAGCCGGTAATAAGCCGCTGTGTTCCCGATTATGGGGCCGAGGCCATGAGGGCGAAGAGCGTCGCGCTGCCGGCGTTCCGCGCACGCCTGAGCGGGGTGGACACGCATGACTGGACGCCCACCCAGCAGGTCGACCATCGGTTGATCGAAGCAGAAATGAACGGCCTGGACTTCGATCTCAGGATTCGGAGGCCCTGGGCGCGTGATCCCTCCTTCTATGCGACCGTGTTCGGTGAACGCAGCGACGTGCCGCAGCATGAAGGCGTGACGGCCGCGCCGGCAATTGACCTGTTCGCCTATCAATATCCCTTGTCACGCGCCGATCAACGCAGCCTCAGTTGCCTGCTGGGCGCCATACCGGCTTTGCTGGACCAGGCGAAGATCAATCTGCATGACAGCAACGCTCACGACTTATGGATCTACAGCACAAGCACGCTGCGCGAGCAGAGCGAAGTACTGGCGCATCTGCAGGCCGGGACGCTCGATATGCGCACCTTGGAAGGATCGAAGCACGCCAGCCTCGCGGGTGCCGACAAGGTGCTGCTCGCCGCGACCGAGCAGGCCAGGACGGCGACCGATGGGTTTATTGCGTGGATTGAGTCCGAGGCGCCCAATAAGAGCGGTCCCTCGGGGGTCGGCAAGGCCGATTACAACTGGTATATGCAGAGGGTGCATCTGGTGCCCTACGATTGGGACCAGCAGGTCACGCTGCTGCGCCGGGAGCTGGAGCGCGCCCGGGCGGGCCTCGCGCTCGAGGAGTTTCACAATCGTGCCTTGCCGCCGCTCGAGCCTGCCAATACTCCGGAAGCCTGGCGCCTGTTGACCGAGACACGGATGAGCAAGCTCACCGAGTTTCTCATTCGCTCAGGCATCGTCGTGGATCGTGCTTACTATCGCGATGCGATGGCACAGCAGGTGAGCAAATTTGTACCGCTGGACAAGCGGAATTTCTTTGACCATGCAACCGCGCGCGAACCACTGGGTCTGTTTTCCCATTCCTATCACTGGATCGAGCTGGCACGGATCAAAGAGGAGCCCAATCAGAGCGCGATTCGTCGCCTGCCGGCCCTATACAACATGTTCGACAGCCGTTCCGAGGGGCTGGCGACGGCAATGGAGGAATTGTTGATGCAGGCCGGCCTCTATGACGATGTTCCGCGTGGGCGCGAGGTCGTCTGGGCAATGCTGGCCAACCGGGCGGCGCGGGGTCTGGCAGCGCTTTACGTGCAGGCGAATCAATTGACCCTGCAGCAGGCCGGACGCTTTCATGCGCAATGGACGCCGCGCGGTTGGTCGGACCCCTCAAGCAAACTGGTGGCCTTCGAACAGCTCCTGTATCTGCGTCAACCCGGCTATGGCACGAGCTACATTACCGGGAAAATGCAATTCGAACGGCTCATCAGCGATTACGCCTATCAGCGCCAGGCGGCAGGTAAAGCCTTTGATCTGGCCGATTTCTTTGCGCACATGAATGATGCCGCGACGATTCCGTTTGCACTCATCGAAACGGAGCTGGTCCCGGTGCCCGCCGAACGGGGTACGCCTGTAACCGACTCGCTTTACGAGCCCAACCCAGCGCATTAAATGCTGACTGATCAGCTGAAGCCTTTCGGGATCAAGCCATGCTCACGGGCTTCGCGCTCCAGCGGGTCGCGAAAGTCGGGGTGAGCAAGCGAAATCATCGCCTGTGCCCGCTCGGGGACTGATTTGCCTTTCAGATTGACTAACCCGAATTCCGTGACGACGTACATCATGTCCGACCGCGGCGTGGTTACCACGTTGCCAGGCGTAAGATCGAGCACGATGCGGCTTTTTCGAATGCCATGACGTTCATAGGTCGAGGACAGGCAAACGAATGACTTACCACCCTTCGACGCGTAGGCGCCGCGAACGAATTGCAGCTGGCCGCCGCTGCCGCTGATGTGACGATGGCCCGAGGATTCGGACGAGGCCTGGCCCTGCAAGTCCATCTGCGTGGTGTTGTTGATCGCTACGACCCGCTCATTCTGCATGATCATGTGCGGCAGATTCGTATAGTCGACGGGGCAGCACAGGAAATCCGTGTTGCGATCGATGGTGCGATAGAGTTCCTGTGAGCCAATCGCAAAACTGAACACGACCTTACCTGGGTGCAATGCTTTCGTCGCTCCGGTGATGACCCCGCCCCTATAGAGATCGATGAGACCATTGGTGAGCATTTCAGTATGGATGCCGAGCTCCGGTATGCCACTTTCGAGCAGCAGCGAGCAAATGGCATTCGGCATCGCACCGATGCCGACCTGCAGACAGGCGCCAGCGCCGACCTCCGCGGCGATCAGCCGTGCAACGGCACGATCCGCGTCGCTGGGTGGCGGGTTGGGCAACTCCGGGGGCAACCCGGGATCGCCGGCAATGACATAGTCGACCTCGCTGATGTGGAGTCCATTATCAACACCGTGCACGTACGGCAGGCCTTCGCTGATTTCCACGACGACCAGCTTTGCGCGGGAGGTGATGGCCCGGTGCCAGAGATTGGAGGCGCTCAGATTGAAAAATCCGTTGGCGTCAACTTCACGGGTCTTGAGGACGACGATGTCCGGGGGTTCGATAAACCGGCGGTAATAATCCGGAATTTCCCCCAGATTGCACGGAATGTAGTGGCACAGTCCGGCATCGTGCTGCTTGCGGTCGTAACCACCGAAGTGCCAGTTGTACCAGTGGAAATGCTCACGCTGCGGGTCCGCTTCCAGCACGGCTCGCGGCCTGGTGCTGAGGCAGGCGCGGATCTTCACCTCCCGCAGCTGCGCCTTGCGAGCGGCCAGGGCGCGGTCGAAAACGTCGGGTTGGGACAGCACCGCGCCGTAGTCCACCCAGTCGCCTGACTTTACGAGAGCAGCCGCTTCGGCTGCGGTAATCCGCTGCGCCGACCTTCCATGCGTCGATAATCCCATGCGATCCGTCCCCACCGTCAGGCGTCAGTTTTCGAGCAGGAATGTTAACGCTTTCGGTACCGATGTTGTTAAAGTCCTGAAGAGCTTGACGGGTCAGTTGACCACGGACATTCGTGGCGTGCATTACACACAAGAGAGATGACCATGACAGAGAGTCCCTTCATTTTGCGCTCGGACGCTGCCGGTATTGCGACCCTGACGTTGAATCGTCCACAGGCGAGAAACGCGCTGTCACTCGGCATGCTGCAGGCCTTATTGACTGAACTCGAGCGCATCGCTACCGACTCGCAGGTACACGTCGTGGTGCTGGCTGGCGCCGGGCCAGCTTTCTGTGCCGGGCATGACCTGAAGGAAATAAGAGCCGAGAATTTCAGCAGCGCCTATACCAGGAACTTATTCGATGAATGCGCCAGGGTAATGTTGGCTATCGTCAACCTGCCAAAGCCCGTCATAGCCCAGGTACACGGTATCGCGACGGCGGCAGGTTGTCAGCTGGTGGCCAGCTGCGATCTGGCGGTAGCGGCCGACGACGCCCGTTTTGCGACCCCAGGAGTCAACATTGGGCTCTTCTGCTCCACACCCATGGTGGCTCTGTCACGCAATGTAGGTCACAAGGCCGCAATGCAGATGCTGCTGACGGGCGAGCTGATAGATGCGGCCACTGCTATCCGCTTCGGGCTGATCAATGAGGTCGCGCCGGCGACTGAGCTGGCAAGCCGGACTGCGGCGCTGGCGGCGAAGATCGCTGCCAAGTCGCCGCTGACAGTCGCGATCGGCAAGCAGGCGTTCTATCGTCAGGCCGAACTTCCGCTGGCGGACGCCTATGCCTACACCGCCGGAGTGATGGTCACCAATCTTTCCAGTCGGGACGCGCAGGAAGGTATTGAGGCGTTCATCGAGAAGCGCAGTCCGGTGTGGTGCGGACAGTGACCCTCATCGCACCAATTCCTCTCTGAACCCCCGCGCCGCATCACTCAAGCTGGCATCCCCTGCATACTTCACCCATTGCTCAATCATCGCTCTGGCCAATGATCGCCGCCCGGCATGTACGGCATATCGGGCGAGCGCTACCACCTCCGCTTCCGACTCCGGCGTGAAATCGGTCGCTACCGTTGACACGGTTTCCATCACCGTCAAGGCCAACGACAATCGCTTGACCTGTAGCAGATGCGATAGCAACGCCCGCGCCACCGTCGCCAGACCCCGCCGCTCCGGAAACTGCAGCGCTTGATTCAGAATAGTGGGCACATCCACATGCAGATTCTGCTCGCCCGACTCAACCAGCCACTGTTTCAGCACCTCTCCTGCCCGCGCGCCATCACGCGCCCGCACCACGCCGTACACCTCGTCCATCATGACCTGCCGGCGCCGTGCATACTCCGACTCATCTTTCTCTGCGCTACGCTCCGGACTCACCTGTGGCTCAAATCCCAGCGTATTGCGCTTAAGATAGATTGACCCGCCGATGAGCGTGTACAGGCACAGCAGCAGTAGCTCGAGCACCGCATAGCGGATCACCTCCCACACCGGCATGGCCCCCACCCCGGCAGCGCATGTGGCAATGACAGCCACTGCCGCCACCAGCAAGAGGTAGGTCCAACCCATCCCCACGATGACGCGCCACAGGGCCAACGGATTGACCGCGTCGATCACCCGATGAGTAATGGCGAGCACGCCCACGGAGGAGGGAAACAGCAGCAACGCCGCAACACCAATCGCCACACGACCCGAAGCCGGCACGACACTCATCAACAGCAGCACGCCACCTGCCAGCAGCGGATGCACCCACGGCCGCACCCCACCAAACGGTCCCAGCATCTCCAGCGACGCCACCGGTGCATCGCTCACCCCGTGCGCCGCCTGCTCAAGCTGTGCAAAGGCGTACTTGTTGAGCCACGAGAGCAGAAAGAACGTCCCAAATAGTGGAATTAAAGCAAGCGGACCCGGCGCAATCCAAAGCAGTGCCAACAGCATCGCCACGAACCCGACAAACAGCAGGCTGGTCAGGTGAAACGGCATCGACAGCGCACACAGTAAAGTCATGGTACCAGCCTGCTACGATCACGAGGCTCGAGTCTAACCCGCCACGAGCTGCCAAAGGCAGCGTCCACCCGCAGCCTTTGAATAAACAGAATATCCCCTCATGGACATTAAGCTGCTGGTTTTGTCGTTAGGATCTCATCCAGGAAAACTCACAACGTTGCGGCCCTGCTTGATCATGTCACTGGCCTTCTCGGCGATCATCACGGTAGGCGCGTTGGTGTTGGCACCGGGGAGCAGCGGCATGATCGACGCATCGATCACGCGCAGAGCCTGCAAGCCATGAACGCGAAGTTCGACGTCGACGACCGCCATCGGGCCGCTGCCCATCTTGCAGGTGCCCACCGGGTGATAAATCGTGCCGGCATGGCGACGGATGAAAGCGCGAATATCATCGTCCGTCACGCAGCCGGGCTCGGGGCGCAGCTCGCGTCCACGATAACGGTCAAAGGCGGGTGCAGCCATGACCCGACGCGCCAGCTTCACCGCCTTGACCATGCGTTCCAAGTCGGAAGGCTCGGACAAGTAGTTGGCAAATATTTGCGGCTTGGCGAGCGGGTCGCGACTGGCAAGGCGGATTTCACCACGGCTCTTGGGCCGCAGATTGCACACGTGCAGCGAATAGCCTTCGCCGATCATGAACCCGAGATCCCGCCCGTGGTTTGACAGCCGCGCGGGGTTGAAATGGAACTGCACGTCCGGAATCGGCTCTCCTGGTGAGCTCTTCACAAAACCACAGCCCTCCGCGCCCACCATCGTCAGCATCCCCGAACGGGTGGTGTAATAACGCACCAGCTCCCATGCCATGCGTAGCATATTGCGCAGCGTCAAGCCGGCAGACACCGATTTGGTGCACGCACACACCAACAGCACGTCGAGGTGATCCTGCAGGTTCTTGCCAACACCGGACAGGTGCTTCAGGACGGGAATACCCAGCGCCTGCAAAGCCAGCGCGTCGCCAACACCAGACAGCATCAGCAATTGCGGACTTTGAATCGCACCGGCCGACAGAATCACCTCGCGTTTCGCAGGTACTTGTTTGATGCGGTCCTCATGGCGGTATTCGACGCCCACGGCTACAGTGCCCTCGAAAAGCACACGAGTGGCGTGGGCGTAGGTGATCACGGTGAGGTTCAACCGGGAACGCGCCGGGGCCAGATAGCCCTGGGCCTGACTCCAGCGGCGCCCGCCCTTTTGCGTCACAGGAAACAGCCCCACGCCCTCAACGTCCGCACCGTTGTTGAAATCGGCGTTGTAGGGAATGCCGGCCTGAATGCCGGCCTGGATGAAGGTGCGCGTCAGGATATTCGGGCTGCGCTGATCGGCCACGTTCATCGGCCCGCCCACGCCGTGAAATTCAGTTGGTCCGGGTTCGTGGTTTTCCGCGCGCTTGAAATACGGCAGGACATCCTTGAACGACCAGCCGTGATTCCCTGCTTTCGCCCAGGCATCGTAATCGCTGGGGTGTCCACGGGTATAGAGCATCGCATTGCTGGAGCCACTGCCGCCCAGCGTGCGCCCACGCGGCCAGAACAGGCGGCGCCCGTCCAGATTGGGTTCGCTGGCCGTATAGAAACTCCAGTTGAGCACTTTGCTGTGCATCATCCACAATATGCCCAGTGGCATATGGATGAAGGGACTGGTATCGGGCGGGCCGGCTTCGAGCAAACACACTGAGATGTCTGCGTCTTCGCTCAAGCGGGATGCCAACACGCAACCCGCGGATCCTCCTCCGACGATCACATAATCGAACATGGTCTTGTCCTCAGCCGACGAGGATGCTTACTCCCCTCTCTCATCCCATCTAAACACGAAAACCTATTTTCTGGATCCCCGCCAAGAAACCGGGGTATGAGTTCGGGCATCAGGGTTACGCCTGGTGGCGCAAGTACACTCAGAGCGCACTCATTCACCGCGACCCGATTGAACAGAATCTCCCTCTCTGGACATTCTGCTTCCAACCCGCGCCCATACTGCCAGCCTCGTCCGCCACGAATCCCGCTACCGTCGCGCCGGCAGTTGGGAATTCTCCCACACGTTGAGCGAACAGCACGTCCTCGAAAATGCCGTGCTGCCGTCCGAGGTGGAGCAACCGCCCGACTTCTCGGGGTATCTGAAGCTGGCCGCAAGCTGGCAGCGCGTGCAGATTCCACTGCCAAGGGGATAGACCGCTCTTGACCGCAGCCTCATTCGATGACCGCAATGGAGTATGGAAGGCCATCGGTTGCAAACGGCGAGCCGTTCACGACCGTCAAAGCACCGCTAGTTGGGTTAATAGCGAACGCGGAGACGTCGCTCGAGCCGGCGTTCGTGACGAACAGGAACTTGCCGTCCGGCGTGACTGCGAGCGAGGAAGGGGAGCTTCCCGCGGCGTACGGAGCCCCGGTGATGGGCGTGAGTGCCCCGGAGTTCGGGTAGATTTGACCCCCGTTTGTCGGAACGATTGCAAAGGCCGAGACTGTGTTGGAGGTTTCATTCGCCACGTAGACGAACTTTCCATACGGATCGACGACCACTGCGGCGGGCCCATTGCCGGTGGCGAACGGTGAGCCGCTGACGGCAACGAGTGCTCCTCTGCTTCCGTCAATTGTGGTGTAGGCCGACACGCTCGCGTCGCCCGCGTTCGCGACATAGACGAACCTGCCCGTGGGATCGATCGCGACCGACCGCGGCGCGCTGCCTGCCGCGAACGGCGAGCCGTTCACGGCGGTCAGTGCCCCGCTCGTATTCGTCGAGGCGTACGCCGACACATTGTCCGAACCCGCGTTCGCGACCACGACCAGGCCGCCACCCGGACTGACGCCTAAAGAAGACGGCGAAGTTCCTGCCGGGAAAGGCGCGCCGCTGACGAGCGTGAGCGCCCCGCTTGGTTCTATCGCGTAAGCTGAGACGTCGCCGGAGTTCGCGTTGGTCACATAGACATACGGACTGAGTGGATCGGTTGCGATGGCGGAGGGACGCGCCCCGCTCGCAAATGGTGAGCCGGCAACCTCCGCCAGGGACCCCGTTGTGGCATTGATCGCAAAGGCCGAGACGTTGCCGTCGTTCTGGTTGGTGACATAGAGGAACTTGCCCGAATAGCCGGCCGCCATGGATGAGGGCGCATTGCCCGCTGGGAACGGCGAGCTGCTCATGGGCGTCAGCGCACCGGTTGCGGCAGCTATCGTATAGCCGGAAATATTGCCTGAACCGCTATTCGCGAGGAACACAAAACGGGCGGGGCTGGCGTCAAGCGTGCAAGTGACCTTGATATTCGTGACGGCCGTGCCACCCATCACCCCGGATCCGTTCGCGACCGTGCAGGTCTGTGCGGGGTCGGTCGGCTGAGTCAGGACGGTGACTTTGTAGGATTCGCCCTTATTCAACAGCCATCCTCCGAGCAGGTCTTCGTAGGTGCCATTCCATCCGCTTGGAAAGGTCATCCCGGTACGGTCGTTGTTCGTGAGTGTCAGGCCCGATCCAACCAGACCATTGACGGAACCGCCCAATGTATGAAGCCCACTATTCCAATCCATAGGTCCATTCCAACTGCCAGCGCAGCCGGCTACAAGCAGCGCGCCGAACAGCGCCCCGCAAAACGCGCGTATTCCTCTCACAGCAGTTCTCCCAATTTGTGGCACAACCACCCGACTCCCGGTGCGACCGAGATCGCCGTTTCCAGCGACTCAATCGCATACTCGGTGACCGGCAACAATGGTTTGGGCATGGAGCGACTGTTTCATGGCACACCGCGCGCCGCTACGGGGTGACGCTTATACCTACCTAAGAACGACACCTACTCTGGTCGTATCTCTTTGACCTCGCTGAGGCTTCGATGAAGCTGGTTTCGCCCAGGCGTGAGCCTTAAACTCGGCGCACTGGCTAGGGGGATCGAGCTATGCCGCGTACCGCCTACGACGTGATGGATCTGAAGTCTCTGCGCTGGTTCTTCGCAGTGGCTCGGCACGGTAGTCTCACGCGAGCCGGTATCGAGCTTGATGTTGCCGAAGCAGCGGTGTCGCAACGGGTCAAGTCGCTGGAGACTTTTCTGGGTGCCAAGCTCTACGAGGCGCGCGGCGGGAAAGTAAAACTGACCGCGGCGGGTGAGCGGACGGCGCAGCTCGCGGTCTCGCTATTCAGCGATATCGAGGCGCTTGAGCGGGCAGTGCGCGGTGCGCAGGAGACTGCTGAGATTGTGCTCTCTTCACAAGACTCCGTACTTCGTTACCTGCTGCCGGAGAAAGTGGCAGCCTTCCATCGGGCGCATCCGCTGGCGCGTCTGAGGTTGATTGCCCGGCCGGTCGCGGAAACCCTGCGCCTGGTCCGATCCAACGAGTCTGACCTCGGCGTGATTTCGGAGGTGCAGATCCCCGCCGAGCTGAGCTTTCACGCCATCGCCACGTACCCTGTGTATCTGCTGTTGGCCAAGGGACATGCGCTGGCCCGTCGCGCGCGGGAGGGCTTCCAGGCGATGGTGAGCGATGCCGTGACGGGACGCTACCCACTGATCATTCTGGAGGGGCAGCGCGAAGACTTAAGATTCCGGGCGGCCTTTGAGCGCCTCAATATTCCGTTCAATGTCGCGCTCGAAGTCAGCACCATCGATACGCTCAAGTATTACGTCGCCCACGATATGGGAATTGCGGTGATCAGCGGATTCTCTGTGACCCAGGAGGATCGCGCGCGCCTTGAAGTGCTGAAGATCCCCGACGAAGTGGGTGGTACGACCACCTATGGGGTGCTCGTGCGGCGCGATAAGCACCATACGCCCCTGCTCAAGAGCCTGATTGACATCATGGTCAGTGCTGGCTGACAAGCCCATCGGGCATCGCGGCATCGGTAGCGGCGCGTATAATAATTGCTTTACAACTACTTCTTATTGTATAACAATAATAGTAGCATGAACAAGAGCTCAAACCTGCTGACGTCGTCTGGTCACGTCCCGCCGGTCAATTCGCGCCTCTGTCGCCGCCTGGGCGCCGTCGCGGCGGTAAGCGGTATCGCGTTTCTCACTATCAATTTGGTCATGTGGCTGGTGCCCGAGATGGCCCCGTCCGTTGCCCGCGGCATGGCGAATCTGCAGGACGACCCAATCACACTTACGCCGATGATCCGCCTGATCGCTCTTGTGGGCTCGACGCTGTACCTCGCGATTCTGGTCTGGGGTCTATTTGTCGCACGCAGGTTGTTAAGGCGGCTCGCTGACGGCCGGGTCTTCGAGCCCGACACCGGCGTGCTACTGCGCCGCTTCGGCATGTCTCTCGTCGTCTATGCGGGTGTCACGCCGCTCGTCGCCACGGGCATGGCCTGGCTGATCACGATGCTGAACGCACCAGGTAAGCGGCTGGTTCGTTTCGGGCTCACCGATCACGAAGTGGTACTCGCCATCATCGGCATCATCATCCTCACGACTGGCTCGGTCATGGCCGAGGCGACCCGGATCGCAGAAGAGAACAGGCAGATCGTCTAGGCATGCCCATTATCGTCACGCTCGACATCATGCTCGCCAAACGCAAAATGCGATCGAAAGAGCTCGCCGAACGGATCGGGATCACCGAGGTGAATGTGTCTCTGCTGAAAAGCGGGCGCGTCAAGGGAGTGCGCTTCGAGACGCTGGCCAAGATTTGCGAGGTGTTGGAGTGCCAGCCGGCAGAGCTGCTCGAATACAAGCGGGAGGACGAACGATAAGCCTGAGCGCGGCTCGCGACATACCAGTTCCCGGTAAGCAGTTCTTGGGGAGGTGCAAGCAGCACCCGCTGGCGCGGTGAGGCACCCTCGGAAACAATTGCAATCCGTGGAGATGCTCAATCCAACTGGCAATCATGAATGCTTTCACCGAACTGCTGTATCCCGGTCGTATGCCGCCAGTAACTGGACTGTAAGCACGTCTGCCGTTCAATGTCCCGTGAGTGAACTTTCCGGAACCCAACCCTTTGGAGTTACACCGTGACCGCCCCCGTGTTCTATAACACCCCGAAGTCCTGGTTTTCCAGGGCGCGATGGCTGCGCGAATTTTTCTCAAGCCCATTTGTCGCGGCCGCGCCCAACTCATTGCAGGCGGCAAGGCGCAGTACGCCACATAGGCATGACTGTTGCGCTTTGCCCGGTTGCGTGCGCCATGCTGGAGGCTCCACGGACCGCCTGATCTCGATCAAGATTGTCCGCTTCGATGAGCTCATGGCGACGAATGAAGTCCCCGCGCCCGATGCAGCAAAACGAGCCTCATCTCCGTTCCTGTTGGCAAAACCGCGCGAATGCACGGGCGCGTAGCGCCGGGAAAGCTCATCGACCTCACGCAATGGCTCCCAAGCAACAATGTTCATAGCGGATCTGCAAAAACACCAGGGTTGCGTAACACCATGACTGAGGCAGTCTGTATGTAAAGCGGGCTTGTTGACTCGAGGGTTGCGCGTAGCCTGATTTGGTCCGCACGCGCGCTTCACAACGCACGCACTCGCAGTCATGATGCGCACCATGCCGCCCGTGGAAAGCCGTCGCCGGTTCTTGAAAAGCTCGCTATATGCCGGCGGCGGCGTATTGCTTGGTGCAGCCGGCCTGAATGGGATTTCTCCACTGATTTGGCGCGAATCCTTACCGGTCGACGGCAATCGCAGCTATTGGGCACGAACTCAGCCGCCGCGAAATACAAAGCTGCAAAAGGACCTGGTGGTTGACGTCGCGATCGTTGGCGGGGGATTTACCGGACTTTCTACGGCCTACTACCTGCGCCAAGCCTCGCCGCAGAAAACTATTGTGGTATTGGAGGCCGAGGGATGCGGAAACGGAGCATCGGGTAGAAACGGTGGCATGGTGCTGACCATGACGGCGGATCGCTATATGAGTTTCAGTTCCTCTCCCTTGATGGACCGGGATTTGTATGATCTGACCTCCGATAACGTCCGCTCGATCGCGCAGCTCAGTGTCGCGACTGGCATCGACTGCGAGTTGGAGACTCACGGAGCTTTGCAAGTGTTCTCCACAAAGGAAGAGGCGCGGGCCGGCCGCGAGTATGTAACGCAGGCAAGATCTCTGGGGATGCCAGTCGAATTCTGGGATGCACCGCAAACCGCCGGTGCGATTGGCAGCGACGTGTATGAGGGGGGGTACTTCGATCCGAATGGCGCCCAGGTCCATCCCATGAAATTGGTGCGGGTATTTAAAGCGGCTGCAGAAAATGCAGGCGCGTCGATTTACGAGAGTACCCCGGTGCAGAGCATAATATCGGACCGAGAGCACCAACTGCGTACGCGCGACGGCCATATCATCAGGGCTAAGGCTTTGGTGCTGGCAAGCAATGCGTTTACTCCAACTTTTGGCTATTTTCGAAATTCAATTCTGCCACTACGCGAATACCTCGCGATCACGCGCCCGCTCAGCGCAGCGGAAAGTGAGAGGATTGGCTGGCGCTCGAGGGTGCCCTTCAACGACAGCAAGACCATGGTTTATTACTTCGGGGCGACTGCGGATCGGCGGATACATATCGGCGGAGGTAGTCCTCACTATAATTTCAACAATACCAGCCGTGGATCTGGCGGTATACGCACCCACGAATTGCAATTGCGCAAGGAATTGGTGCGCGTGTTCCCGAGGCTGGATGGCGTTGAATTCGAAACCACATGGGATGGCGTGATTGACTGGTCGCTGGATGCTTCGCCATCAGTGGGCTACACCGGCCGCTATCGAAACATTTTCTACGCCTTGGGTTACAGCGGCCACGGCGTGAATCTGTCGTCCATATTCGGCAGAATAATTGCCGATCTCGATGCCGGCCGCGAGGCGGCTTGGCGGCGATTTCCATTCGTCAATGCGCGTATGGATTACGTGCCCAATGAACCGTTTCGCTGGCTGGCCGCAGAGGCAGGATTGGCGTGGTACAACCTGACGGAATCAGGTGCCTCACAAACTGGGCGACTCTAAAGTTCCGGGCTACTCAAAAGCGGGGGGCGTCGCAGCTTGAGTGCAGCCCGGTGGAGACTGCCCATATATATAGAGTGCCACCGTTTCACATAACGCACCCGCGCTCTCCTTCGTTACTCCAGAGGGACGGTGCCGCATGCGCCACATTCCCTCTGTCGAGGTGTGCGAATCCCGCTGCCAATGCCCAGCGGGAGGAGTATATTTCTTAAGTGCGACGTAAAGTTGTCTGAGTACGTCGGCGATGAACGCGGGCTGAAGACTCGCTAAACAGCAACAACATATCTCGTTGGAGGGAATTACCGATGTGGACTAGAAAGTTTGTAGGAACCAGCTGCCTCGTGGCAGTACTTGGCTTAACGCTATCGGGCAGTGTGCTGGGAGATGACGATGCTGATGCCGCGCGGATCAGAATCGGTTATCAAATTGCCCCGGTGACGCTTGATTTGCCTGGTAAGAACAGAGCGCTGGTGGGCCTTGGTAGCTATATCATGAACGCACAGGGTGGCTGCAATGACTGTCATACGCATCCCTCCTATGCCCCTGGTGGCAATCCCTTTGCCGGTGAGCCGCAATTGATCAATGCTGACCAGTACCTGACTGGTGGCCGTCAATTTGGTCCGTTTACGTCGCGGAATCTGACGCCGGATCAATTTGGCCGTCCAGCGGGGCTCACCTTTGCGGAGTTCAAGAACATTATTCGCACCGGCGCTGAACCCGATCGGCCAGCAGGATCTCATCTGCCACCGATCCTGCAAGTAATGCCCTGGCCCGTGTACAGTCATATGACCGATCGGGACTTGCGCGCAATCTATGAATACCTGCGGGCGATACCTTCGCGACCCAACAATCCAAATCCCGGCCCCTGATAAAAACTCGACCTATGCATTGATTCGCGACAGCGAGAGAACGGGGCCGGAGTCACCTGACTCTGCCCCCGTTGTTTTCTGCGTTCTTGTGAGAGTGCGTGCTACGCAGTTTTCTGGAACTCAACGGCTACCGCTGACTTACTCCCGCCAGCTCATGCAGCAGCGGTGTCAGCCGTTGCAGATGATCATAGAGCGCATCCACGTGGCCTCCGAAACCATCCCGCACCGCTTCCTCCAGACGCAGCAATCGCTTCGGCTCATTGGCGGCGGCATAGAGCTGCGGTGCGTGGTGAAAGGGGATGATCGAGTCGCTCACGCTGTGGGCGATGACTACCGGCATGTGCACGTCGCGCATGCGTTGCAGTGAGTTGAAATGAATGCCAGCCAGCCACCGAACCGGCAAATAGGGATAGGTGTCGGCGGCGACATCAGGAATGGACGTGTACGCGCCAAACAGTACCAGCATCGCCGCGGGATGGCGGGAGGCCACAAACACAGCCGGACCGGACCCCAGCGAATGCCCCCATATGATGATCTGCCGTGGCGGCACACCCCGCCGGATCAATTCCTGGTAGGCCGCCTCCGCATCTTCGTCGATATGCAGCTCTGAGGCGACGCCGCTGCTGCGGCCAAAGCCGCGATAATCCACGGCCAGGACATTCAGCCCCAGCGCGCGCAGTTGCTCCTCGTGGCGCAGCTGGCCGACAGAAAACGCCGAGTCCGCATTGCCATGCAGGTGCAGGACCCAGAACCCGGAATCCTGCGAGGGCTCGGCACGCAGCAACGCCGCCGCCAACGCATAACCTCCGGCGGTAGTAATGGTTGCGCTCTCGGCGCCTGCCGGCAGCTGGCCGATATCCTGCTCGTGACTGCGCTCCGCATGAAACACCAGTTCGTCCTCATGCCACTTCAGCCAACCGAGAATCGCGACCAACGCCAGCACTGCCAGCGCAACGACAAGTTTGACTGCAGGAAGCCAATGGCGAAAGCCGCGTGATGAGGATGGGCTCATGAACATCGGAGGTTAACCAGGGGTTTCGCTTATTATACTTACTGACCATCTGCATTTCTCGCTTTGGTGCCCTGACCACGCGCCCAGGGGGGCGTTGATTTATGAAATACCGCCGAATCGAACCAGGCGCACTGGCTGCGCTTTTCCTCTTCTGCGTTGGCGCCAGCGCGACAGCGGGTCCGGCCTTCACGATGGCCCAGGCGCTGCACTACCCGTATGAGTCGCAACTCGCGGCGGCGGAGAATGCCGATGTGATCGGCTGGGTGCGCAACATCGACGGTGTGCGCAACGTCTGGGTAGCGCGCGGCCCCGCATTTGCCCCGCTGCCGGTCACGAATTTCACGCAGGACGATGGGCAGGAGATCACGCAGATCACTTTCTCGCCGGATGGCACGCGTCTGGTCTACGTGCTCGGGGGTGATCACGACGCCAACTGGCCTGCGGAGGGCAACCTGGCGCCCGATCCGACTTCATCGCCGGAGCAGCCCGTGGCCGCCATCTGGGGCGTGTCTTTGAGCGGCGGGGCGCCGCGCAAGATCGACGATGGTGATGCGCCGGCGATTTCCGCAGCAGGGCAGCTGGCCTACATCAAAGACGACCATGTGTGGACCGCGTCCCTGGATGAGGGCAAGCCCGAGCGTCTGTTTTTCGATCGGGGCAAGAATAGCGACCTGCGCTGGTCGCCGGATGGCAGCCGGCTGGCGTTCGTCTCAAATCGGGTTGACCACGCCTTCATCGGCATATTCTCGTCCAAGACGGCACCGCTGTCGTATCTCGCGCCGTCCACTGGATTCGATGCGTCGCCCCGCTGGTCGCCGGATGGCGCCCACGTGGCTTTTGTCCGACGTCCGGGCGATGGCGGTCCGCCGGAGCCGATTCTGACGCAATCACCGCATCCCTGGTCCCTCTGGACGGCGTCGGCCCTCGATGGTGCCGGCCGCGTGGTCTGGCGCAGCCCCCGCACGCTGGCGGGTTCCTTTCCGGACGTCGAGGGCGAGACCAACCTGTATTGGGCCCAGGGCGATCATCTGGTGTTCCTCGCGTATCTCGATGATTGGCCGCATCTGTATACCGTCGCGGCGACGGGCGGTACGCCACTGTTGCTCACCCCCGGCGCCTACATGGTCGAACATGTGGCCATCAGCCGCGACCGCCGCTTCATGATTTACGACGCCAATGCCGGATCGACCGCGGGCGACGATGATCGTCGGCATGTGTTCCGCGTACCAATCGACCGCGCCGCACCGCTGGCACTCACCGCCGGTGGCACACTCGAGTGGACGCCGGTCAGTGCAGCCCGCGACCGGGTCGCGTTCATCGCCGCTGGCGCGCAGCAGCCCCCATCCATCGGCATTGTGGATCTGGACGGGCGGTCTCGCTCCATGGTGGAGAAGGCCCCGTTACCAGCGGATTTCCCCCTCACAGCTTTCGTCGTGCCCAAGCGCGTGACCTTTGCAGCGGCCGATGGCACGCTCATCCATGGCCAGCTGTTCGAGAATCCGGCGGTAAAGGCAGCAGCGAACAAACCCGGTGTGATCTTCGTGCACGGCGGCCCACCGCGACAAATGCTGCTTGGATGGCATTACATGGATTACTACAGCAATGCCTATGCGGTGAATCAGTATCTGGCGGCGCACGGCTTCGTCGTGCTGTCCGTGAACTATCGATTGGGAATCGGTTATGGCCGCGCGTTTCATCAACCCGAGCACGCAGGTTACGCAGGGGCCGCCGAGTACCAGGATGTTCTGGCGGGCGCCCGCTTCCTGCAGGCGCTGCCGAGCGTCGACGCGGCACGCATCGGCATCTGGGGTGGATCTTACGGTGGCTATCTCACGGCGCTGGCGCTGGCGCGCAATTCGGATATTTTCAAAGCTGGCGTGGATCTGCACGGTGTGCACGATTGGTCGCGGCTCATGGACGCCTGGCTCGGCAAGCCGTTGAGCCGCTACGAGAAGGGCGATCGGGAGGAGGCGATGGCGGTTGCCTGGAACTCATCGCCCGATGTCGGCGTCAATGGCTGGAAGTCGCCGGTGCTGTTGATCCATGGCGATGATGATCGCAATGTGCCGTTTCAGCAGACCGTCGATCTGGCGCGGCGCCTGGAAGCGCGGGATCTACCCTTTGAAGAGCTGATCATTCCGAATGAAATACACGGATTCCTGCGGCATGACTCCTGGCTGCACGTCGACACCGCGACCGCCAGGTTTATGGCGCTCAAACTTGGTGTCTCTGAGTAGCCGGCCATGTCCAAGTGCCACCTGACGTATCGACAAGGATTGCTGCCGCTGCTGCTTGTTATTCTGACCGCCTGCACATCGGGGACGACCACCATGGATTCGACCAAGCTGAATGAGTTCGGGGCTCGGTACACTGCTGCCTGGTGCAGCCAGAAGGCCACGGGCGTCGCTGCGTTTTTTTCCGATCGGGGATCGCTGAAGGTCAATGACGGGAGCCCGGCCGTTGGGCGCGCAGCCATTACCGCTGTCGCGCAAGGGTTCATGACCGCCTTTCCAGATCTGGTAATCAGGATGGACAAGGTTACCGTGAACGGTACTCAGGTTGCCTACCACTGGACGCTGACCGGAACCAACACGGGTCCCGGGGGCACGGGAAAATTTGTCCGGATCAGCGGCTTCGAAGAGTGGCGGTTTGGGCCGGACGGATTGATCGCAGAGTCGAAGGGCCATTTCGACGCCGCCGACTACCAACACCAACTGAGTACCGGCATCAAGGGCTCGTGAGCGTATGCATCCCGGTGCCTATCGGACGGCCGGTCAGCGGAGCACGCCCCGCTTGGCCATGGACCATGAGTACCAGCTGAAGAAACCCAGTAGCCCTGCGATAACGGCGCTCGTAATCGCCATTTGCTGACCCATGACGGCGCCGCCGTCGGTGAGGACGTAGGTGTAAAGGAGGCTAATGAGAAATGCCGCCAGCGACAGGACAAAGACAGGCAACGCCAGCTTTCTGCGCAGCAGCAAGAGGATCGAAGCCAGGAGCGCCCCAAAGACGCCGACGGCCCAGACGACTGTCATCCAACCCGGCATCGCTTGATAGTGGGCGATCTGATCTGGCGTCATGCCCGCACTGGCCTGGTACACGGCGCCCTGCGCCATGCTCATCACGAAGTCGAACACTCCGATGGAGTTGAACAGCACGGCGATCACGCCGATCAGCCAAATGTGCCATGGCGTTTTCACCAGCGCATCTATCATCGCAATCTCCAGAGATCGGTCGTGCTCAGGGCACGCTATCACAGACCGCACCGGGAAAGCACGTGATCAAAAAGCTGGGCTGAGTGGGCTATCCTGGGCGAGCTTTAATGGTCCGCATAGAGCTTGACCAGCCGATACAGGAATGTCCGGCCCTCATAAACCGACCGCACACGGACGCGCCCGTTCAATCCATGGATATGCCCGCCATCGGGGGTCGGTGAAGATGCCCGTGATCCCTTAGGTGGGGATTCCGGGTGGCCACGCAGGTCGTGCGCAGCATGGCGTGCCAGTTTGGTTCCTTGTCGAGCACGGCGAGCGCTGCTGCATCGTGAGGATCGCGCACAAGGGCCGCCATCGCGGCACCGTCCGCGCCGCCGACCAGGCTTGCCATCCCGGAGAAATAGCCGCGGTTCGCGTCGTTCAGCTGAACCGCGAATTTGTAGTGGCTCACGCGGTCAACGGCGCGCACCAGGCGATAGATTGCGTTATCCGCAATCGGTCGGGAACTGATGTCCTTGCGCATCGAGGCCGCCATCCATGCCTTCGGTCAGGGCGAATTCGGCGCCGTTCACAGCGGTGTCGGTTTCATCTCCACAGGTCAGCACCAGTTTGATCGAGTGCTTCGGGCGGTAGCCTTCCTCGCGGTAGCGAATCAGGTTGTCGACCCAGATGGCGGCCTGGGCCTTCAGGTCGCTGGTCCCGCGGCCATAGAAGTACCCGTTCTCCTCGATCAGCGTGAACGGGTCACGGGTCCAGTCTTCCCGCCTGGCTTCAACCACATCGATATGGGCAAGCATCAGAGTAAAGCTCTCGAAACCCCTGCAGCCCTTCAGTATCTGTGGCGGCTTGCGCTGAAATTGCCCCGCAGAAAGCCGTGATCACCAATGCTGCCAGGAGCGTGCTGATGCATTCCATACCATTTTCTCAATTGATTGCCGAGTCTGACGGCATGAGCCGGGCTGTAATGGGTTCAGTGCAACCGAATCATGCGCCGCGCAGTGCGGCGAGGCTCTGGCGCTGGGCGCCGGCGGCATCGAAATTCGAGGGCGCCAGCCAATGCTCGAACGCTGCCTTCGCAGCCGGCCATTCTTCGTCGAGCATCGAATACCAGGCCGTGTCGCGATTGCGGCCCCGAACGATCATGTGCTTGCGGAAAATGCCTTCGAAGCTAAACCCGAAACGGAGAGCTGCCCGGCGCGACGGCTCGTTGAGTGCGTTGCACTTCCATTCGAATCGGCGGTAGCCCAGATCCTCGAATATGTACTTCATCAACAGGTACTGGGCCTCGGTCGCGCCCGGAGTGCGTTGCAGACTCTTGCCGTAGAGTATGTTTCCTACCTCGATGCACCGGTGGGTCTGGTCAATGCGCATCAGAGTCTCGAAGCCCACAGCGCGCCCTGTGGATTGATCGACAATCGCGTAGAAGAGGGGGTCTGTGGAAACCGCCTTGCTAGCCAGAAAGTTGTGAAACGACTTCTCGTCCGCAAATGGTTCATCGAACAGGTATTGCCAGCGCGCCGCGGCGCCAATCCCATGCGTTTCCTGCCACAGCGATGAGCCATGCCGGTCCGGCTCGAGCGGCTCGAGCCGAATGAATCGACCGGCGATCACCCGGCGTTCGGGGCGGGGCGTCGCATGCGCCGGAACCTCCGGTCCGATGGGGAGGCTTGAGAGGGGATCGAGAACCTCGATGCTTATGAGAGGACTCCAGCAATGCCGCGCGACTGCGCGCCGCCCGACAGGGAGTTACGGCGCGTGGTTCTGTTCGTTCTTCACGTACATCATGATGTTGATGAATGTGTCCGTCCAGTAGGTGCCCCGGTTGTCAGCGAGGAACTTCAACAGTTCTTCATGTGCCTCACTGGACACGGCAAGATAGTCGCCACCGACTCCGTGAAAGGTGAAGTTGGCCATTGTGCCCTTCGCAGCGGCTTCTCTGGCGATTGCAATCAACTGCTCACCAGTGACGTTCGTTGGCGCTGCCGTACTCACAGCATATGGATCCAGTGTCCACATGTCCGGTGTAACACCACCGGGGGTAGACTTGATGGCCACGAAGTCTGATTTGATCGCTGCGATATAGTTGTCACCGGCAGCTCTGAGATCGCCACAGGGTACGGCGAAGGTGCGCTGTGTCTTGGCATCGATGGCGTGGAGCATGGTGTTGCCGAGACGTATCTGCGCCGCGAGTTGCCCGACGCTGACCTTGTCGAGATCGTTATCAACCGTTACCCATTCGTGGCCGGGGGCTGCACGGGAGCACTGGTGAAACAGCGTATGGTTCGCTAGTTCGTGGCCTTGCGTTGCGGCCTGGCGCCACTCGACCAGACGGTTACTTACGGTATCGCTGCTCAGGACCAGATTGAATGTGCCTTTAAACCCATACTTATTGAGCGCTGGAATTGCGTTATCGAGTTGCGATTTGATCGCATCGTCATAGCTAAGGCTGACGGCGGCCTGCGCGCCGTCAGGCCATGCAAATGGCTTGCCGGCAGCTGGTGCGGGCTGGCCAGCAAACGCGAGCAACAGGGCGATCGTCAGCGACGCGAAGAGTGATTTCATCTCGAGAGTATGCACGCATATTCGTGGAAGCTGGGAGCCGTCGGCGGGCCGCCAGGGAAGCGACGGATTGAGCCTCAGGCCCGCGCCTTCATTGCATCGCCCACCTAACGTAGGCATTCTGCGGGATTGGGAGAGAAAAAAGAACCCGCCATGACCACCGAGCCGCCGCCGACCACTCAATCGCCACCGCCTGTACCCACGGTTCCAGCGGCTCCGATCGCACACGCGCACCCGAGTTTTCCTAAGCTTAGGTTCCTCGAAGAGCTAAAGCGCCGCAACGTCGGCCGCGTCGCAATCCTCTACGTCGTCATCGGCTACCTGATCCTCGAAGTCTTCGGCGTCTTCCTCCATGTCCTCGAGCTCCCCGCCTGGATCGGCCGCTCCATCGTCCTGCTGATGGCGCTCGGCTTCCCTGTGGCGCTCCTCATCGCCTGGATCTATGAGATCACCCCCGAAGGCCTCAAACCTACGGAAGAGGTGGCCCCACAGCAGTCCATCCGTCACCAGACTGGCAAGCGCCTGGACCGCGCCATCATCGCCGCGCTCAGCGTCGCGCTGGTCTACTTCATCGCCGACAAGTTCTGGCTCTCCAAACACACCGACAGGCAGGTCACCGCCGCACCGACGGCGTTGAGCAATACGGCAGCATCAGCCGCTACACCCGCAGCAGTGATCAGCGATAAATCGATCGCCGTGCTGCCATTCACGGATATGAGTGAAAAGAAGGATCAGGAGTACTTTGCCGATGGCATGGCTGACGAAATTATCGATCTGCTGGCCAGGATTCCGG
This sequence comes from Pseudomonadota bacterium, assembly GCA_043738765.1. GTDB lineage: Bacteria > Pseudomonadota > Gammaproteobacteria > Acidiferrobacterales > UBA6901 > JANNJF01. The sequence goes on from JAYUFH010000206.1 coordinate 23,439, forward strand.
CTCTTAAGGTCATTGGCCGAACCTCTTCCTTCCAGTTCAAAGGCAAGAACCAGGATCTACGGACAATCGGCAGCACGCTTGGCGCTGCCTACGTGGTTGAAGGCAGCGTACGCAAGTCCGGCGAACAGGTCAGGATAACTGCTCAACTGATCAACACACGAACCGGAGCGCACGAGTGGTCTGAGACCTACGATGAGCTCATGGGCGACGTCCTCAAGATGCAGGATCGAATTGCGACTGGCCTGGTGCGTGCCTTGCAGGTGACCATCGGTGCGGACGACCTGCAGGCGCAACCCACGCTCCAGAGTGCTGAAGCCTACGATCTGTATCTGCGCGGTCGGCACGCCATAGACCGCTACGACAAGGGCGGCTTCGAGAGCGCCGCGGGGTACTTTCAGCAGGCACTTGAGATAGATGCAAACTTGATCCGTGCCGCGGAGTGGCTGGCGACTACGCATGAGTGGATGGCGGAATGGAAATTCGTGCCGACTCACGCAGGTTACGAGCAGGCGCGTGCATCGGTCGAACGGGCGCTAAAGCTCGACCCGCAATCCGGGCTGGCGCACTCCCTGATGTGCACGATCCACCTTAACCAGGACAGGGACTGGGCCGCCGCTACAGAGGAATGCAATCGGGCGCTCGCATTTGAGCCACGCAACCCACATGTTCTTGGCTATGCTGGCCAAATGCATACCGTCTTGGGGCAGTGGGACGAGGCCGCGCGTCTCACGGCGGCATCGATCGCCGTCGATCCGTTGGATTCCGGCTGGCATGATCTGCTGGCCGTCATTCGCGACCGCACCGGCCGACTTGCCGACGCGGAGGTGGAACGACGCAAGGTCCTCGAGATAACTCCGACGTATGTGCGTGGTCACCTGGATCTGGGTCTCACGCTCCTGGCAGAAGGAAAGCTCGCAGCGGCGCTAGCTTCGATGCGCCAGGAAACTGAAGACGGTGGGCGCGATGCGGGCCTCGCGATCGTGTACTACGCTATGAGGCGTAAGGCTGACGCGGGCGAGGCGCTCGCGCGCTTCACAAAGAACCATGCAATTGATAGCGCCTACCGGATCGCGCAAATCCATGCCTACCGCGGCGATGGCGACAAGGCATTCGATTGGCTTGGCACGGCCTATCAGCAGAAGGATGTCGATCTATGGTTTTTTATGGGCAACCTGGCATTTAAGGCACTCGAATCCGATCCGCGGTACAAAGCCTTCCTGCGCAAAATGAATCTGCCAGAGTAGCTCGGAGCGCCTGATCCGGTCATGAGCTGCTGGTCAATGCAGTCGTGCCTCAGCATCCTCAGGCGCGATCTGTGTGCGCCGCTGCGGCAACCAATACGCATAGATCTCGCGCACTGCCGGCGCCACCCGCACCGACCACGTGGCATGCATCCTGGCCTCATCCCCGGCAGAGAGCTCGCGCCACCCCGCCCGCGTACCAAAGAGCTGTAAGGGCCTGAGTAATTCCGGCCGCTCGCGACCCAGCAGCTTCCACCCTGCAGCATCAAGCCGCATCCCTTTCATAAACCCCTCACACCACTCATCCACGACCATGACCCGCTTGCTGCCCACGCGGCTTTCGTAGAACGTCGGCACGAATCCACCGGGGTCCGTGTCAAAGTGCAAGGCGATGTCGTTGTGCAGGCCCATCACCAGAGCCACGAACTGATTCATCTCCTCAAGATCCCTGAAATGTGGCTGTTTCCGTCTGGCACCTTTAGACGGCTGAGCCAAGCTCACGCCCGGCGGCGGCACCAGGTTGTGAGCGCCCGGCTTCGCCCCCCAAACCCTGGGAAGCCACTTCATGGGCATCAACGTGTTCGGTCCAATGACGATGGGCGTCAAGAACCCTTCCAGCATCACTGCATCGAGCAGCCCCGTCCGCCGCCGCAGCAGCCACTCATCGAGCCTCTGAAAATCCTCATTTGTAAACGCATTGTTCATGAGAGAGCAAGCTTATCGCGATGGCGCAGCCTCAGGGCCAGACCGTAGATCATGCCAGCACCCAGCCACGCGAGCCCGACCTTCATCGCCAGCGCGCTCATGCCGCTGAACACTGCCAGCACGACAGCGATGCCAATCAGGGGCGCCAACCAGTGCGCGAACCAGGCCTGCGATTTCAGACGGATGCCGAAGTAGTTGATCACCGACATCTGTAGCAGCAGAAAACCGCTGAGCGCACCGAAATTCACAATGGTGGCGAGATTGTCGAGCTGATTTCGCATGGCGAGCGCGACGCTAAGGGAAATGATCGCGGTCACAATCATGCTCACGTACGGCGTGTGATAGCGCGGGTGGATGCGGGAGAGTGCGTGGGGCAACTGGCGATCGCGCCCCATGGCGTAGAGTACCCGTGCAACGCCGACCTGCATGGGCAGGGCGTTTGAGAGGCCCACAACCAGCACATACGCCCAGGCGATGGCGATGGCGGCCCATGGACCCACCGCCCAGCCGGCCAGCTCATAGGTGGCCGCCGCGGCGTCCTTTATCCTGATGCCGGGGAGCAGATTGCCGAGCACCCAGGTCACCAGCACAAAGAACACTGCCGAGATGATCAGGACACCAATAATGGCACGCCCCACGACGCGGCGATCATTGCCTTCAACCTCTTCTGAAAGTGTCGAAATGGCATCAAAGCCCAGAAACGACATGATGCATATCGAAGTCGCCGTAAGTAGCGCAGCGCCGTCAAAGCTGTGCGAGTTCCAGAAGGGCGCGAGCGAGAGATGGCCGGTGCCCTTACCGTGGCTCAGTGCAACCATCGCCAGCGCCAGGAACGCAAACATCACTATCGACTGAATGATGACGGCGATGAAATTGGCGCGGGTGGTGACCGTAACGCCGAACCAGTTGATGGTTAGCGTGGTAGCCACCATGATTACAATCCATACCGAGCGATCTACGTTGGGCAGCAGTGTGCCCAGCGCCACGGCGATCAGCACATATACAAAGGCGGGGATCAGCAGATAATCGAGCAGTATCAGCCAGCCCGCGAGGAACCCGGGATAGGCGCCCAGACAGTGGCGGGCAAAGCCATAGACAGAGCCGGCCGACGGGACGGTCTCGGTCATGATGGCATAGCTCCTGGCGGTAAAGTACATGCACACGCCGCCCAGCACGTAGGCGAGGGCGATCAGCCCCTTGGAGGACTCCCATACAAAGCCCAGAGTCGACAGGGGCGTGATTGGCGCGATGTAGGCCAGCCCATAGACGATAAGATCCCAGAACTTAAGGGTGCGATTCAGCGCTGCCGGCATTGTCTTTCGCCTTTTAATTGAGCCAAGATTGCCTAACCGCAGGAGTACTCATTCGATGATAACGGTTTACTCGGATAAACAGCGGCTGCGCCTGGCGAAGACGGAGCTATTCGGGGGTGAGTTCATTGCCCCACACGAATGCGCTGACCGGGCCCGCTTCGTGCTGGAGCGTATTGCGGCTACGAAACTTGGTCAGGTGATCGAACCCCGATCCTTTGGGATGCAACCCATCAGCCGTGTCCACGATGCTGGCTACCTAACTTTCCTGGAACATGTCTGGGAGGAATGGCAGGCGGCCGGGTATCGCGGTGAAGCCGTGCCGAGTTGCTGGCCGGCGCGCCGCATGGTGCAGAAAGTGCCCACCCACATCGATGGCAAGCTGGGATATTACGCGGCCGCGGCGGAGACCTCGATCAGCGCAGGAACCTGGCAGGCGGCCCTGGCGGCAGTTGATGTGGCGCTGACCGCCGCGCAACAGCTGACAGCTGGTGCGCGCAGCGCCTTCGCGCTGTGCCGGCCGCCGGGGCACCATGCCGCAAGCGATCTGTACGGCGGCTATTGTTTCCTCAATAACGCCGCTATCGCAGCCCAGTGGCTGCGCGATCAGGGCGCCGCGAGGATTGCGATCCTTGATGTCGATTTTCACCACGGCAACGGGACCCAGGATATTTTCTATAACCGCGACGATGTGCTGTTCGTTTCCCTGCACGGCGATCCGCGCGAGGCGTTTCCGTATTTCATGGGCTACGCGGACGAGACTGGCGCTGGGGTGGGGGAGGGTTATACCTGCAACTATCCGCTGCCCCGGAATACCAGCTTCGAGGCCTGGGGTGCGGCGCTGCGCGAGGGGTTGAAGCAAATACAAGAGTTTGCACCCGACTACCTGGTTGTGTCCCTGGGTGTCGATACCTTCGAGCGGGATCCGATCAGCTTTTTCAGACTGGCGTCTAGCGATTTTTCCAGGTATGGCGCGCTGATCGGCGCGCTGGGTATTCCCACGCTGTTCGTCCTCGAAGGCGGCTATGCAGTGGCGGAGATTGGCATCAACGCTGTCAATGTCCTGGCCGCGTGTGAGCAAGCACAGAGCGCAGCTAGTAGCGGTAGCTGGCGGTGAGACCCACTGTCCGCGGCCGCACGCCGCGCTCGAAATACAGCTGGTCGGTGCTGTCGCTCGGCAGATCCCGGGACTTGAACAGTATCGGGTGTTCGCTCGTGAGGTTCTGGCCAAACAGCGAGAGGTCGAAGCCGTTGAATCGCAGGCCCGCCCGCAGCGCGAGGTTGCTCGTGTTCGGTAACCCCGGCAGCGTCGAGTCGAAGGAGGCGTTGTTGCTGTTCTGAGTGGGCACCAGGCCAGACTGTGCGGTGGCATGTTGATAGTCGATGCGCAGATAGGGCGCTCGACCGGAGAGGGGCGTGAAGGTCCATTCGGCGGCGGCGGTGAAGTTCCAGGGCGCACCGGGGAGCACATCTCCCTTGCTGGCGATCGGGCTGGTGGAGGTCAAGCCGTCGCTGCTCACGCACTGGCTGCCGTTGAACTTCAGCTCACCGGTGCAGGAAGCGCGCGTAAAATTGGCTTTGACGTAGGCAACCGTGAGTTCGAGTTTCAACGCATCGATCGGCTTGTACAGGATATCGACGTCGCCGCCCACGCTGCGCGCCTGGCCGAGGTTCAGGTTCAGCTGCTCACCGCAGGAGAGCAGGTAGACGCTCTGTTGAATGTTCGTCCAGTCGATGAAAAACACGCTTGAGTTGATCTGCAGCCGATTTTCGAGGAGCGTAGTCTTGGCGCCCAGTTCATAGCTCCACAGGCTGTCGGAGTTGTACTGCCCGGGTACATGACGCTTGCCGTCCGGACCGATCGGCAGCCCAAGCCGCTGCAGATCGCCGGGACCGCCGCCGTAAGGTGTGTCGCAGATATCGCCGACATCACCATTGGCGCCGCCGACCCGGTAACCCTTTGAGGCGCTGAGATAGTAAAGATTATTGTGGTCGGGCTGCCAGGCCAGCACGACTTTCGGTGTGACCGGCTGCTCGGAGGCAGACGTCTCGGAGGTCAGCAGCGGCACTCCCGCGAAAGCACCGCCGTAATTGAGTGATGAGTGGTAACTGACGTGCGCGAGCCGTAGTCCCAGGGTCGCCGTCAAAGTACTGGTGAGCTTGTAGCTCGCCTCGCCGAACACGGCGGTCTGAGTGTCGATCACACGGGTCAGAGGCTGGTGATACAGCAACCCGTTGGGACACGGCACGGAGGCACAGAAGAAGCCACCGTAGGCGGCATTGAATTCGGCATCGAAGCTCGGATCAATGATGTCCTCAGGGATGTTCTCGCTCATGTGCGAGTAGAACACGCCCGTGTTCCAGGTCAGGCGCGCGCTGGCGTCTTTTGAGGCGAGCCGGAACTCCTGGTAGTAGTTGTCCTGCTTGTCGCCGAACAGCGCGTAGCCGGCTGCACCCGCGGGCGGATAGGGTGACAGGCCAAAGCCGCCGCGCAGGTACTGTGTGTAGTCGGACGTCGAGTGTTGATCGCGCGAATAGTACGAGGTGTTCGAGGTCAGCTGGCCGATGCCGGCGGCCCAGTCAACCTTGATTGCCGCCAGCCAGAAGGGGTCATCCGCCGGATTCCTGAGTGCGTTGCCGTTGCGGTAGACCGTGCTGCCAGGGTCGGAAAGGCCCGGCCAGTAGGCTGCCGTGTCATTGATCCGCAGCTTCTGGTAGTAGATGGAAGGTGTCACCGAAATGTTGTCATTGACCGCCCACTTCAGCGCTGCCCGAAAGGTCATGACGTCCTGCCAGTTTGCCCGCGACTCGCTCGTCTGCAGGACGTTGAGCGGGGTTGCTGGATCGCCGGGATTGACCTGCGAGTAGCCGACCCTGTCAACCCAGCCGCCATCGCGACGGTACGAAGCGCTGACTCGATAGCCGAGCGTGCCATCGACAATCGGCCCGCCCGCCGCGGCTCCGATTTCGTAGCTCGGATCGCCGGAGCGCGTCGTGGACACTTCGGAGCGCAGGTAGCCGGATTTCTGGGTCAGGCCCGGCTGCGGTGCAAGAAATCGCACCACGCCGCCTTCAGCGCCGGCGCCGAACAAGGTGCCCTGCGGGCCGCGCAGCACTTCGACGCGGTCGAGGTCAAAGAGAGCCGGATAAACGTTGGTCGCAGCAAAGCCCATGTGCCGACTCTGTACTGGCGTGTCATCGATGTAGATGCCGGTGGTCGAAGTACCGGCTGTGGAACCGATACCGCGGATGTTGATATCCGAGGTCTCGTCGTTGTAGTTGGCGGATGCACTCATGCCGCTGCGCTGGAACGCCACGCCAGGCGTGAACCGCGTCAGATCGTCGATGTTACGCAGTCCCTGCGCGTCGAGCTTTTCCTGGCTGTAGACACCCACACTGATCGGGACGTCCTGCAGGCGCTCCTCACGGCGCGTCGCCGTGACAATAATCTCTTCGAGACTGCCCGCGGCAGCCGCATCCCTGTCGGCCGCCCGGGAGGTTGGCGGCGCCGCGACAATGAGCGTCAGGAGTCCCGTGGTTGCAATGATTGTGCGCGTGATAGACAGGTTCATGGGTATCCCCCGCAATGCCATCGCCGACTCAAGCGGCGTTGAACCCTAGTCTACGCACGGTATCACGACGCCAGCAAGAAGAACTTTCGCGCGACTGGCGAAATCATTTCGCTCCGCCACCGCATTAATTCGCAATGTCTGGACACTTCGCAGCGATCACAGCGGGCAGCAGACGATTCGCCAGTTCCGCATCGAACGCGGGATCCTGGAGGATGTCCCAGCCGGTGAAAATGGCAATCAGCTGATCCCCTGGAAACACCATCAGTCGTTGGCCGCCGAAGCCGATGCCCATCCAGACGAACTGCCGGCCCTCTTTGCGAGGGTATAACCACCACTTGAACCCATATTTCAGGCCCTGCCACCCGGTGTCCACAAATGGCGTTACCGATTGCTTTACCCACGCCCTGGATACGATCCGCCTGCCGTCCCATATCCCCTCGTGCAGATACAGGTAGCCGATCTTGGCGAGATCCGCGCCGCCAAGAAACAGCCCGCCCTCGGTGTCGACGAGGCCCAGATAGGTTCGCTTCCAGTGGTGCTTGATGCCCAGCGGCGCGAACAGCTGCTGCTCGGCGTACGCTTCGATGTCCTGTCCGGTCTCCTTTTGAAAAATGTAGGCCAGCAATTCCGTTGCCCCGCTGCTGTAATTAAAGACCACCCCTGGGTTCGCGGCCATGGGCTTGTCAATGACGTACTGCACCCAGTCATCGGCGGCTTCCATGGAGCTCGCATCGTTGCGAGGATCGGCATAGGGCACGTCCTCGTTCCACTCAAGTCCCGCGGTCATGGTCAACACGTCCTTGAGAGTCATGCGGCGCTTGCGCTCGTCGATGTTCCTGACTTTGCTGATGTCAAAATACTTCAGCACGGGAGTGCTCAGACTCGCCTTGAAGTCGCCGCGCGTCACAGCAATGCCAATGATTACGGACGTAACCGTCTTGCTGACCGACTGCATGCTGTGCAGGTCCGTGCCCTGGTAGTAGGGATGCCAGGCGGGGTCGAAATAATTGTACGGCCCGGTCAGCCGTGCATTCAGTGGGCCTTTGATCCGGGCTTCCTTTGCATAGATGCTCGCATAGTCATGGGCGTACTGGCGCTCGAAAACCTGCTTGCCGCAGCGAAACACCTGGAAGCTGTCGACAAGACTGTATTTCCCCACGGCGATGTCGGCATCCAGCGCCAGCAGGGTCTTTTCATCGAGGCCAACGCTGGCCGGTGTTGCCTGCTGCCAGCCCGCAGTTGGCCAGGGTATCCCTTGGCCAGCCTTGACATCGCCGACCCCGATGCAAGCCAGTGCCGTGAAGGTGGCAAGCATAATTCCCGCCAGCCGGACGATTCCCCATAATGTGCTCATATTCCAGGTCTCCACGTGATCGAGTTACTCCGAGCCGCCTCGCGCCCACCGGCTGGCTGGCTGCCGCATTGAAGGCGAATTGCGCGAGCTGATTCTTTCATATGGTCAGCAACGCATCGGCGGAGTGAGCAAATTCCCCGCCGCGGAATGGCACGCTCCTGCAGGTCTGGTGGCACGTGGCGCCTGGTGTCATTCATGGTTCTCCAGGTGATGACAGCTGCGCGCCTCAGCTACGGTCTTCGGCAGCAGCGCCGCCCTGACGATACGCGTCCAGATCTCATAGCCATCCCGGGTCATGTGCAGCCCGTCGGGGCCAAAAATATCCCTGGGCTTGCCGTTTTCGAGCATCGGCCCTACTACATCAATGTAATGCAGGTCGGAGCGTTTAGCGGCGCGAATCCGTATCGCATCGTTGACCTGGTTCTGCAGAGGAAATTGCGCAAACCGCAGTATTGAAGGCTTCAGCGAAATGAAGTAGACCGGCGTCTTCCCGAGGGTCCTGGTCTTGCGCACCATGAACTCGTCGAAGTCGACCAAAACTCTGGCCACCGATTTCCCGGCGTCGATATCGTTCTCACCTGCATAGAAAACGATCGCCTGCGGTTTATAGGGTGCGACAATTTCATCAAACCAGCGGTTCACATACTCAATGTGAGAGCCGCCGAATCCGCGCTCGATCACCGGCATCGGCGCCATGTCAGCCGCAATTGCCTCCCTCCATTTGACGATGCTCGAGGAACCTACGAAAAGCACCTGGCAGGGGGCCGGTGGCGCGGCCCGATCGGCTGCCACAAAGCGGTCGACCTCAGCTCCGAGCGCTTGCTCCAGGGTAGGGGCCTGGTCCGGTTGGGTCTGGGATCTCGCGCCGGCCGGATAGAGCGTCAGCGCAATGGCGCACAAAGCAAGGCGGCCGAATAGGGTCATCAAAATCTCCCAGGTACACTACTGTTGTGAGCGCCGGCTCCTGACCCTGAGCTGCCGATTACCGGATCGGTAAGCAGTCATTCGTAATTGAAAAAGCGGCCACTCGCTCAACTCTGATTAGCTGCAGATCCAACAGTGCTGCAGGCGAATCACCTCGCCCAGACCTGCGAAGCCACGCGCATGAAATTGTCGCTCATTATGGCTCGAATGCTCGATTCCTTGTATCCCAGCGAGCGCAACTGTTCGCCGACCTGCGGCAAAATGCTCGGAGGCAGGAACTCGTGCTTGATCGAGACAGGGTATTGGCGGGCCGGCCAGTATTTTGCGCTCGTTGCCTCGTCCAGTCCCGGGCCGCTGGTAGATGGATCGCAATCGAGCCCTATTCCTACATGATCCGTGCCAACCAGTTTTGCCATGTAGTCGATATGGGCGACCATCGTCGCGGCCTTGGGGGCACCATCCCCAAGAAATATGCTCAACCCATTTACGCCCACTACCCCGCCGGTTGCTGCCACGGCCTTGATCTGCTCGTCAGTGATGTTCCGCTCATGCTCTTGCAGGGCACGCGCATTGGCGTGACTGAAGATGCAGGGTTTGGTCGAGAGCTTCATTGCCTCAAGGCCAGACCTGATGCCGCTATGGGCGCAATCCACGACCATGCCGACGCGGTTCATTTCACCTACGACGGTCCGCCCGAAATCCGTAAGTCCTTTGTCCTGATCGTGACAACCGCCGCCCGCGTCGTTGTTCAGGTTGTAGGCGATCAGCATTTGCCGAACGCCGAGCCGGTAATACAATTCGACCATCGACACATCGCCGTTCAGCGATCCCATTCCTTCGATGTCGAACGTCAACGCCATTTGTCCGGCATGCCACGCTGCGAGAACCTGCGCAAGCGTCGAACAAAGGGCCACGTCCGAACGCGCTTCGATTCCCTTCGTGTAATCCGCTATGGCACGGATGGTGGTGCTCCACGGCACCGGGTCATAACCGACATTGATCGACAGGTAATTCACTCCGGCCGATCGCCATCGATCGAGCAGGTCTACGTCACGCGGTCCCGCGTAGCCAAAGCCCGCATGGTTATCCCAATAGCTGATTCGTTCGGACCTTGTCCCAGCAAAGGCGCTGCCGCCGAGGGCCGATACGCCCGTTGCCAGGGCGACCTTGAGAAACCTTCGCCGAGCAGGCAGGTAGTCACGCACTCGATCGTTCATAGTTTGAGGACACTAGCATGGACCGCACATACTGTCCGGTTGTGGGCGAATCAACTCTTAAGACGATCGGCCGTTCCCGGCCCCGAAGCGGTCGACCAGTGGGTTGAAATACCAGCCCGAAACCAGCCATTCGGCACCCTCAGAATGAAGCCGTGCGTCGAACCCAAGGATCGACGGGCAGTCGCTTACGCTGACTACTTCGGGCGGCCTGAATACCCAGCCGCCTCACGCAGAGCGTCGGCGTCCAGGAGCTGGCCATCCAGCATGACCACTCGAGTCTGGCGCAGGTCGGTGATATGAGTGGAAGGATCGCCAGCCACCAGCGCGAGGTCCGCCGCCTTGCCTACCTTGATCGAGCCGGTGTGCTGATCCGCGCCCACAAGCCGGGCCGGAACGATGGTTGCCGCCGCGAGTGCCTCGCCCGGCGTAAAGCCCGCGTTAGTGTAGATTTCAAGCTCGCGAACCAGCTCGATCCCCGAACCATCCGTGCCGGCGACAATAGGAATACCCGCGTGGTGCATGCGCTCCAGCAGCTTAACCATTTTCGCCCAACTCGCCCGGTAGTCAGCGCGCGTCAAATCCTTGGGTACAGCGAAACCGCCGGTCCGGAATTGCCGTTCGACAGTAGGCGGGAGCGTTCCGACGAACGGCGCATAAGAAGGCGACAGGTCGCCGTTCTCAGGGACGTATAAACTCTCAAATGCCACCATGGTCGGATCGCTATAGATGTGCTTGCGGGCCATCGTGGACACGATCCCGGTCATTGCCGGACCATCCAAATCGACATCCTTGGCATAACGTCCTGGTGCCTCGAAACGTGCGCTGCCGTTGGAAACGGGAATCACACTCTCGGGCATCGCCTGCATGATGATCCAATTGATGTGGGTGATCTCATCGTAACCGTCGTTGATTGCGTCCATGGGCCGGATCCCGGCCGGGATATGACCATGGACGTGCAGCCCGAGCTTGTGCGCTTCGTTGATGCTGGCTGGAAGCCAGGCGGGATTGAAGGTGCCGTAGAACTTGACTCCCGTGAACCCGTTGGCCTTGGCCTTATCAACTAAAGCGATCGCTTCAGCCTCGCTGGTCGCGAGGTTAGCGACCTGTGCGGCGTAGGGGCCTTTCCCATCAATCAGCGACGATGGATACACGTGCGGGAACA
>JAYUFH010000207.1:0-5052 GCA_043738765.1 Pseudomonadota bacterium
GGAGAGGTGTCCGAGCGGTTGAAGGAGCACGCCTGGAAAGTGTGTGTACGTCAAAAGCGTACCGAGGGTTCGAATCCCTCCCTCTCCGCCATTTCCATACACCGCGATCAGCGCATCACGGTCAGCCTCCCGTTATAGGCGGCGCTGCATGGCGCAAATCCCCAGGGATTTCCCCGAAAGCCGGGGGGCCGTTAATCCGGCCGCGGTCGACTATGGCGGTGAAGGTCGGTCCCCCGCGCGACGAAAAGCTGCCAACCCGGTCAGGTCCGGAAGGAAGCAGCCGTCGCAGCCACTTCGGGTGCGCGGGTGTGGCCGGCTGGATCCGCCACCCTCTTACTGTTTTCCCGATGGGCGCACATCACCCCCGTCGTCTCTGGTCTCCCTGGGGTGTCTGCTGGTGTCGATGGCCAAGTCGGTCGGCCATAGGTGTTTCGGCGCTGCGCGCGAGGATGTCAAAGCGGGGCGATTTTGATAGAGTCTGGGTTTATGTCAGGCGCATTGCATATCTCATGAGTTACCTGGTTCTTGCGCGGAAATGGCGTCCACGGCGGTTTGCCGATCTGGTCGGTCAGGGACACGTGGTGCGTGCCCTAACCAACGCCCTGGATCACGATCGCCTGCATCATGCCTTTTTGTTTAGCGGTACGCGCGGCGTGGGCAAGACCAGCATCGCGCGCATCCTGGCCAAATCCCTTAACTGCGAAACCGGCGTCAGCTCCCAACCCTGCGGCCAGTGCTCCACCTGTCTCGAGGTGGATGACGGCCGCTTCGTCGATCTCATCGAGGTCGACGCCGCTTCGCGCACCAAGGTGGACGATACGCGCGAACTGTTGGACAACGTGCAATACTCACCGTCGCGTGGGCGATATAAGGTATATCTCATCGACGAGGTGCACATGCTCTCCGGGCACAGTTTCAACGCGCTGTTGAAGACCCTGGAAGAACCACCGCCGCACGTCAAGTTTTTGCTCGCCACCACCGATCCGCAGAAGTTGCCGGTGACGGTCCTGTCGCGTTGCCTGCAATTCAATCTCAAGCGCCTGCAGCCGTCGCAGATCGAAGGACAACTTGCGAAGATACTCAGCGCCGAGGGCATCACCTTCGACGCCGCCTCCCTGGCGCTGCTGGCACGCTCCGCCGACGGTAGCCTGCGTGACTCCCTGAGTCTGCTGGATCAGGCCATCGCCTTCGGTGGCGGCCGGGTGACGGAGGCGGATGTGCGCGAGATGCTCGGTAGTATCGACCACTCCGTTATCATGGATCTGCTCGATGCCCTGGCGGCGCTGGATGCAGCAAGGTTGCTGCAGGTGGTGGCCAGCGCCACCGAACGCAGTCTCGATGTGGATACCCTGCTGCAGGATTTGCTGCTGGCGCTGCACCGGATCTCTGTGGCGCAGGTCGCCCCCGAGGTGGTGGACGCGCTCGGGGATGAGCAGGCAAAACTCACCCAGTTCGCGCGTGCCCTCACACCCGAGGATGTGCAGCTCTTTTATCAAATCGGTCTGATGGGCCGACGTGACTTACCGTTCGCCCCCGACCCGCGCAGCGGTCTGGAAATGATACTGCTGCGCATGCTGGCCTTCCGACCGGCGTCGGTGCCCGGTAGCGAGGGCGAGATGCGCACCACCGTGGCACGCAGCGCGCAACCGGCATCGGTCGCATCGGCCGTTTCCACAAGACCGACAGCCCCGCCACCGGCGCGCGCCACGACCTCGGCCCCGGCCCCGTCTAAGCACACGCTGGACAGTACCCAACAGGCGCCGACGCGGCCGGCATCACCGCCCAGTGACTGGGCCGGCATGCTGGCGCAGCTCAAGCTGACAGGTCTGGTGCGCGAACTCGCCACCAATGCCAGTCTCGACACCTACGCCGATGGGGTAATGCGCCTCACCCTGGACGCCACGTTTGCGCACTTGCTGAACAAAGAGCGCGAGACGGCATTAAAAGAAACCCTGCAGGCCTTGCTCGGACAGACACTGACGCTGCAGATACGTATCGGCAGTCCAGCGGCGGAAACGCCGGCGCGCGAGAAGCTCAGAAACCAGGACGAGCGCCAGCAGGCCGCGACCACGGCCATCGCCGAGGATCCAAACGTGCTCAGCCTGCAGGCGGCCTTCAACGCGCGCGTGAATCCGGGTTCGATACGACCGAAACTGTGAGGCGAAAGAAATAACGATGGAGGGCATCAAAAGATGAAAGGCGGATTAGGCAACATCATGAAGCAGGCGCAGGCCATGCAGGAAAACATGCGCAAGGCCCAGGAGGAATTGGCCAAGATTGAAGTGATTGGGAACGCCGGCGGCGGTCTGGTGACCGTGGCCATGACCTGCCGGCATGACGTGCGGCGGGTGCAGATCGACGCGTCGCTTATGCAGGACGACAAAGAGGTGCTGGAAGATCTGATCGCCGCCGCCATGAACGACGCGGCACGCAAAGTCGAGAACACCACGCAGGAGCGCATGGCCGGTCTGACTGCCGGACTCAATATCCCTGGTTTGAACCTTCCGTTTTAATCCTGAATGTCCGACTCACCTGCCATCGAGAATTTGAAACAGGCCTTGCGACGGCTTCCGGGCGTCGGCCCCAAGACTGCGCAGCGCATGACCTACCACCTGCTGGAACGCGATCGAACCGGGGCGCGTCTGATCGCCGAGGCCGTGACCCATGCCCTTGAACGTGTCGGTCACTGCGAGCGTTGCAACAATCTCAGCGAGCAAACCCTGTGCGGCATCTGCAGCGCCGAGCGGCGCGATGCCGGGTTGTTGTGCGTGGTGGAATCGCCCGCCGATCTGTTATCGCTGGAACAGTCGGCGGCGTACAACGGCCTGTATTTCGTTTTGATGGGGCATCTGTCCCCCCTGGACGGTATCGGTCCGGACGAGCTGGGTATCGCGCGTCTCGAGACGCTGATGGACAAGGGCGACATCCGCGAAGTGATTTTGGCCACCAACCTGACGGTCGAAGGCGAGGCCACCGCCCATTACATCGGCGAGCTGGCGCATGCCCGTGGATTGTTGGTAACGCGTATCGCTCACGGCGTGCCTTTGGGTGGTGAGCTGGAGTACACGGATCGTGGGACCTTGGCGCGCGCCTTCAGCGGACGGCGCGAGGCGTGAACGGATCGCGCGGGCTTGTAGTGACTGATTTGGACCGGCCGGCAAAAAAATTTCTATAAATTATCCGAGGAGGTAACACGTGCAACCCAGTTCCGGTGCCGATGTATTTTTTCTTCTTATGGGCGCGGTCTTGGTGCTAGCGATGCACGCCGGTTTCGCATTTCTCGAACTCGGAACCGTACGCAAGAAGAACCAGGTGAACGCACTGGTGAAAATTCTGGTGGATTTCTCCGTGTCCACGGTGGTGTACTTTGTAGTGGGGTATAGCGTGGCCTATGGCGTCAATTTTTTTGTCGCCGCACCGGTGCTAGCGGCCAAAAGCGGTTACGCGTTGATGAAATTCTTTTTTCTGCTGACCTTCGCCGCCGCGGTACCGGCCATCGTTTCCGGCGGCATCGCCGAGCGTGCCCGGTTCTTTCCGCAGCTGATCGCGACCGCGGTCATCGTCGGTCTGATTTATCCCTTTTACGAAGGTATCGTTTGGGGCGACCGCTTCAGCGTGCAGTTGCTGCTCGAGTCGAGTTTCGGCGCCAAGTTCCATGATTTTGCCGGATCGATCGTGGTGCACGCCATGGGTGGCTGGCTCGCCCTGACGGCGGTCATGCTGCTGGGTGCGCGTCGTGGCCGTTACACCGCCGATGGCAAGGTGATCGCCATCCCGCCCTCGAGCATACCGTTCCTGGCCCTCGGCTCGTGGATACTGGTGGTCGGCTGGTTCGGATTTAATGTGATGAGTGCCCAGGGCGTGGACAATGTCACCGGGCTGGTAGCCGTGAATTCCCTTATGGCCATGGTCGGTGGTGTGCTGGGTGCGCTGGTGGCAGGCAGGAATGACCCGGGCTTCGTGCACAATGGCGCCCTCGCCGGGTTAGTCGCGATCTGCGCCGGCTCCGATGTGGTGCATCCCATCGGTGGCTTTGTCATCGGTGCCGTCGCGGGTGGCCTGTTTGTCTATGCCTTCATGCTTACGCAAAACCGCTGGAAGATCGATGACGTGCTGGGCGTCTGGCCGCTACACGGTCTGACGGGTGTTTGGGGTGGGCTCGCCTGCGGTATCTTCGGCAAGGCGGGCATGGGTGGCATGGGTGGCGTATCGTTTATTGCTCAGCTCATCGGTACCGTGGGCGGCGTGAGCATCGCGCTCATGGGCGGCTTCATCGTGTATGGCACGCTGAAGCGATGGGTGGGAATACGTCTGAGCCACGAAGAGGAGTATGCCGGTGCGGACCTGAGTGTGCACAAGATCAGCGCCAACCCGGAAGAGGAGATGACCCGCTGAACGAATGAACGAAATTCACGCCATCGCCCGGGCACGGGTAGGGTGGGCATCGCCCACCATCAGGTGCTTCGGCGGTCGTGTGGCGGTGGGCGATGCCCACCCTACATTCTCTGTCTCCCTGTTATGCACAGGACCCAAGACGATCGCTATTCAGCCATCCAGCAAGCGATTGATTTTTGCAGCACAGATAAAGTCGTTGTGCGATAAGCCACCGATGGCATGCGTGCTGTAGCGCACGTGGCAGCGCTTGTAGCCGACCTCGATGTCCGGGTGATGATCCTCGCGATGCGCGATCCACGCCAGGGCATTCACGAAGGCCATGGTCTCGTAATAATTTTTGAACAGGTAGGTGCGGGTGATTTCGCTGGTATCCGCGTTCATCGACCAGCCTTGGGCCTGGCCGATGAGGCGCTCGGCCTGATCGCGCGTCAGGCGGTCGACGCCGCCTTCGCACGGCGCGCAGCGTTGACGTGCCAGGTCCGCGCCATCCGCAGCGCCAGGGCTGTTAGAATTTGTAGTAGGTTTCATTGAGATATTTCGTCAGGTCGTTGAGTTGCGCGTCGCTGTAATGACGTGACAGGTTGTTGTTGCAGGCATGCACCTGGCCGACCAGTCCTTCGATCGTCTTGACGTGATGGTCCTTGCGTGTGTACACCT
>JAYUFH010000208.1:0-5050 GCA_043738765.1 Pseudomonadota bacterium
GCGTCCTGGTCGAAGGGGTCTCTCAGGACACTGATCGAATGCATGAGGATGGCACGCCTGAGCACCGCATCTTTCATCACCTGGGCGCGCTCGGTCTTCACATTCCGGTCATTGACGATCTTCTCCATGTGCCAATAGATATTGGCAATCCGTGTCAGCCCCACGAAACCCAGGGCCAACATCAGCACCATCACCATGGCAAAACCCATCGCCATGGTGATGTTGGGGGAGTTTTTAATCATCAACTTCATAGATTGAGTCAGTCGTTAGCCATTAGGTTGGTAGGCTTCGGTGCGTGCTGGTTCCCTGGCGTCAGGCATGTGTTATACAGGTAGATCATCATAGTATAGTTGTAGCCTTACGTAACCAACTATGGCTCTGGGCGGGCGGTCGTACCGCGGTCAAATCCGGGTTGACCGTCTAATTTTGCAGTTGATGCGTGCGGGCTCCGGGAATGAGCCTTGCCCTGCCGGGCTGGACGAAATTTTCCGTACGGTCGCCCGCCGTCATTTCAGCACAGACGAGGGGGCGAACCCATCAGCACCCAAGCAGTGGGTTGTGTTGGCGGGTGTCGTCCGCGAAGTTCGTCGAATGCTAATATCGCCCCTGGCCCGCCCGCCTGAGACAGGATCAGTACGTGCAGAGCCAGCCCACGCCGGCCCCGATAACAGATGTGCTTGTTTTTCCGACCATCGCCCTGGTCACGCCATATATCGATTCCGCATGGGCGCGATGATTGGCCAACGGTCATCGGACGGATACACTGCGGACGTGAGTCAAGGTGTCCGGGACGGAAATCCGGACCGCAGTGTGATTGTCCATGGGTTGTCCACTGCGCCAGACCATGGGCTTTGTATAATGAACGAATAACGATACAACAAAAGTGAGGGTGTCATGAGTAGCAAGAACTGGGGATGGATCGGTAAATACGTCATCGTGATTTTGGCTGCACTCCTACTGGGGACAGTCCTCGGGAATCTGGCGCTGTTCAAGAGCGCCACTCTCGGCAATCCAAGATTGACGGCGGCCTTGCTGGTGGAGTTCATTGCGCACACGGCGGCACTTGCGTTGTTGTGGATGCTCGGCTGGCAGGCGGCGGAACAGATGCGCGCTTCCGGTGAGCGGCTGGCCGTCGTCGCGACCATCGTGGTGGCGCTCTTTACGCTGATTATTACGGCGATAGGTTATGTCGTGTTATCGACCTTCATCGACCCGTTCATCACAAAGAGCGTGAAGCAGGCGGTGGACTGGGTATTTATTCTTGGCGTCGTCGCGGCGGCCAGCTGGTTCATACTCGCCCTGTTTGCCGGTGCCGATGACCTGATCGCGGCGGTGCGTGGCGCGCTTGGGGGTAAAAAGCCGGTGTGAATAAAGCAATAAAAAATGAATATATTAGTTAGGCATCCCCCTTGGGAAGGGACGCCGCGCAAGGTTGCTTACCGCCGCTGTCCATCGCTGTCCATGCTCTGCGTAGTAGTGATACTGTTAGGGATGATTCGGTATGCATAGGAAAACCCATCCTCATGGCTTAGTGTTGGCCCTCGGCGGCGGTGGCGCCAAGGGCTTGGCGCATATCGGCGTGCTACAGGTGCTGGAGGAAGAGGGCATCCCGGTGCGTGCCGTCGTCGGCACCAGTGTCGGCGCGGAGGTCGGGGCCTTTCTTGCCATCGGCATGCCGATGTCGGAGCTCGTGTCCCTGGCGACTTCCTTCGACTGGAAACGCACACTGCAGCTGTTTCTGCCCGATCTGTCCACGGGTGGCGGTTTCGCTTCAGGCAAAAATATTATGCAGTTTCTGGGCAGCGGCCTGGGACAGGGACGTGTCATCGAGGAGCTGTCTATTGGATTTGCCGCCGTGGCGACGGATCTCGAAACCGGTAAGCAGGTGGTGCTCGATCGCGGCTCGCTCATCGATGCGGTGCGTGCTAGCATTTCCATGCCCGCACTGCTGGTACCCCATGCCATTGGCGGCCGTCTGCTGGTGGATGGCAGCGTTGTCAATCCGGTTCCCTTCGATGTGGCACACTCCCATTTCGGCGGGCCGGTACTGGCGGTGGCGGTGAACGCCGGTGCGCTCACCTTCACTCCGCAGGAGTGGCAGGCCCCGGCCTCGCCGATGTGGAGGGCGCGCGGCCGCCAACTGCTGACGCGGCTGTGGTGTCGATGGCTGCGGGGACGGGTGAACGATGATCGGCAACACAACAACAAACCAGTCAAGTGGAGCACGCACCGGGTGCTGGATCGGGCCATGGACATTACCGCCGCACAACTCATACACTTGCGCTTGCAACTGCATGCGCCGGATCTTATGCTGGCGCCGGATGTGCGCCGCATCGGGACACTCGAATTCTACCGTGGCAAGGAGGCGATCGCCGCCGGGCGCGCCGTGGCGACGGCTTGGCTACCCGAAATCCGCGAATTGCTGCGCGCCAGCGCAGAACGGAAATCCAGAAAGTTATCCGATGTCAGCTAGGTGACGAGGCACGGTAGTTCTACGGCCTCGCCGATAATAATATTCTGGCCAAAGCATTTTGCGCGATGCACTTCCTGCGTAGTTGCGCGTAGAATTACCGGAAAGTCACCACCATCCAAGGACTCGCGTATGCAGAATACCACGGCCACCCGCCGGAAAAAATCGCGCTTAACCAATGCGATCATGGCTGTATTCATTATCGTTGTTCTGGGATTGGTCTTCTGGAATCTGCCGCGGGGTTACAGTGCCGACCTGTCGAAGATCGGCAAAGGTAAAAATATAGTGGTACAAGTACATGATCATTTTTCAGTAGACAGTGGCCGCTTGATGGATAACCTCAACAAGCTGCGCGCCGACTATGCGGGGGTGATCGAATTCGTCGTAGCCGATCTGAACGTGCCCGAGGGCCAGGCCTTTGCCAAGGCGCATAACGCAGAGGCCGCTACGCTGTTGTTTTTCGCGCCGGATGGCGCACCGCTGGGCAGTGTGCAAGGCGTGCAGACGGTCGATACGCTCAAAAATACCCTGGATCGGGTTTTTCGCCTGCCACCTCGCGGGGGTAGTGGTAAACCCTAGGCCGCCCGCAGCGGCAGGCGACTGCCAAAGCCTTTACCCTCGAAAAAGCCGTCTAACCGCCAAGACGCCAAGAACGCCCAGTGTATGCCAAGACTTAACACCCCAAGAAGTGTCTCACCCGTGGGGTAAGCCGTATCGCCTTCACAGCGTTTTGGTTTTCCTGGCGTCCCTGAAGTCTTGGCGGCTCAAATGCTGTTTTTAGGTTTACCGATTTCCATTCTCGATCTGCGCAAGTGCCGCCTGGGCGGCCTCCAATGCGCCCTCCAGGTAGCCGCCGCTGATCTCAGCGGTTTCCGAACCCGCCCAGATCAGCTGTCGGTCCCACAGGGTGCGGCCAACCGCCGGGACACCATAGGCCGGGTGATGCGCCGGTGCAAGACGATCGTCCGCGGTGGCGGTCAGCATATCCTCGGCCCAGTCCTTGATAACGACGGCAAGGGGCTGGTCCGCACCCTCACCGAACAACCGGCGCAACTGCGCCAGACACATTTGTTGCAGCGCCACTTCGCCCAGTTGTCGCCGGCCATCCGCGGATATTCCAAAAAACCCGAACAGGGCATAGGGCCCGTCCATTACCGGGGAGGCATCGTAGATCTCCGTCAGCGGCCCGCGCCGGCTGAAGGCCTCGCCGGATAATCCCAGTGTGCGCCAAAAGGGCGTGGCGTAAAGCACCACTGCCTTGGCTTGGCCCGCCATCCAGGTGGGTGTGTTGATCCACGCGTTGCGCGTGGACGCCGGTGGCGCCGGTACCAATTCCACATTGCGCGCCAGGAGTCGCGGGGGTAGCGCCAGAACCACTTGATGTGCCGTGATGCGCGCGTGGGAATCCTGCGCGTCCAGGGTTGCCACCTCAACCGCCGATGCCTGCTTGTCAAGGCGCACCACCCTGTGATTCAGGAGAAGGCACGACTCGGGCAGTGACGCCGCGAGTTGTTCGATGACGCGGCCAGCGCCACCCGTGAGGCGATGGGATTGCGCGTGGGCGGACGGGCCGCGGAATTTTTGCGGCGCTGCACTGCTTTCATCCTCGTAGAGGATGGCCCCTTCGGTGTATTGCGCAAAGACGGTCAAGCCCAGGTCCGCCAGCAACTGACGCAGCAAGGGTTGCATAACCGGCCACATCCAGGCCGGGCCCATATCGAAGCGAGCATCGGTCTCCGCATTCCGCTGCGCCAAGGTCGGTGACAAAATGCGGCCACCGAAACGGTCGCGCGCCTCCACCAGCAGGAAGGAGCGATGTTCCCGGGTCAGCCGATAGGCGAGGTATAGCCCGCTCAAGCCGCCACCGACGATGAGCACATCAGTGCGCATGCGTGGCGGCTGTCCAGGAGGCGATGGCGGTTAGCGGGTGCGCGGCGCGGAGGATGGAGTACACGTTTTCAGTCTGGTGGTTGGTCTCAGCCGGCACGGCGACGCAGTCCTGCATTGGCCTGAGTCACCGTGCCCTGGAAGAACGTCTATTGACGCACTCCTTCCACCGACAGAAACAACTCCACCTCGGTGGAGGCGGGGCCCAGGTTGTAGTTGATGCCGTAGTCAGCGAGCTTGAGGGTGGTGCTGCCCTCGAAGCCGCGGCGGTAACCGCCCCAGGGGTCGGGGCCGTTGCCGACGGGTTTGACGTTGATCGTCACCGGATGGGTGACGCCGTGCAGGGTCAGGTTGCCGCTGAGTGCGGCGCTCTTGTCGGCGTTTTCCTTGTATCCGCTGCTGACAAAGCGCGCCTGGGGAAACTTGCCGACCCCGAGGAATTCGTCGCTGCGCAAATGCTTGTCGCGTTCCGCGTGGTTCGTGTCGATGCTGGCCGTTCTGATGTTGACCTCCACTTTGGAGGCGGCCGGCTTGGCCTCATCGTAGGAGAACTTGCCGTCGAAGTCGTTGAACCGGCCCAGCAACCAACTGTAACCCAGATGTTTGATACGGAACTGGATAAAGGCGTGTGCTTTTTGAGTATCGATCACATAGTCCGCGGCCTGGGCCTGGGACGGCAGGATCAGCGATGTA
>JAYUFH010000209.1:0-5049 GCA_043738765.1 Pseudomonadota bacterium
GATCGCGTTGGCGGCGCGCTGGCGCTGATGAATAGTATCGGCTTTGCGATCACCATCGTCTCTATCGAACTGGGTACTGCCCTCTGGCAGACAGTTTCAGTGTACGTCGCCTGGCTGCTGCTGCCCGGGCCAATACTGGGACTGATAGCGATGCGGCGTATGTGGCGTGGGGACGGGAGGGATAAACGCAGATAACAGTCTCTACGTCCTTGGCGGTTGCGAATTATCCTGCCACCTTCGGCAAACACCGGCGGCGTCCACCCTCGCAAACAAAAAGCACGCCTTCAGATGGTCGCTGAGGTGCTGGGCTTTTCCTCCATCGTCGCCATGGTGTTCGCTATCCAGGTCTCCGCCAGTTGCCGGATTTCCTCCGGCGTCTTGCCGTGGCTGTCGATCACCGGGCCAATGACGATGCGTATGGTGCCCGGGTGTTTGATAAATCCCCGGCGTGGCCAATAGCTGCCGGCATTGTGCGCCACCGGCACCACCGGGTGGCCGGTCCTGGCCGCGAGCACCGCGCCGCCAATGCCATGGCGCTTGGTCTGACCGACGGCCATGCGTGTGCCCTCGGGAAATACCACCACCCAGCGCCCCGTCGCGAGTCGATCACGGCCCTGGTCGACGATCTGATCGATGGACTTGCGCCCGGCATTGCGATCGATGGCGATGGGTTGCGTCATGGCCAGCCCCCAGCCGAAAAACGGCAGCCACAGCAGTTCGCGCTTGAGCACCCATACCTGGGGCGGGAAAATCTGCTGGAATGCCAGGGTCTCCCAGGTCGACTGGTGTTTGGAAAGGATGATGGCGGTCTGCTGCGGCAGGCGTTCGGCCCCCTCGACCCGGTAATCAAGATGACAAAGTACCTTGAGCAACCAGATATGAAAGCGCGCCCACTGGCTGATGATGCGATAGCGCTTTAAAGGTGCAAAGGGAAACGTGAGCACCGCCAGTATGGCGTAAACGGTAACCGTGGAAAACAGGACGAGATTGAACAGCAGCGAACGCAGTATCAGCATGTCAGGGATTGGGCATCTGTCCGGTTAATAATGCGTCGGCGAAGGCCGCGAGGTCGTCAAAGACCGGCACGCCCGCGGGAATGGCGGGGTCGTTGGCCGTCACTTCGCCGCTGCTGCGCAACAGCACCGGCCGGGTAGCCGCGGACTGCGCCGCCTTGACGTCATCCAGGGAACCACCGACCGTGTACACGCCGGACAGATTCACCTTCAACCGTTCAGCAATCTCCTCGAACAGACCCGGCGACGGCACGCGGCAACGGCATTTGTCCTCCGGCGCATGCGGGCAGATGAAGATCGCCTCGATCTCGCCGCCCTTCTGGCGGACGGCGTCCAGCATCTTCATGTGTATCCGATTCAACACCTCGATCTTTAGCTCCCCGGAGGCCACCGCCGGCTGATTGGTGACCACCACGATACGGTAACCGTCCCGTAGCAGACGCGAAATCGCCTCCTTGGCGCCCGGCAACGGCGTCCAGTCGGCGACCTTCAGGACGGGCGCTGCGACACTGTTGATGACACCGTCCCGTCGGAGGATGACCAGTTTCATGCTCTCTCCCTTGTCGTTGCGTAGTTAGCAGGCATCGCAATATTCTCCGTAGGGTGAGGCGGAGTTTTCACGAACACAATAACGTGCAGTGCCCTGCCTAAGCGCCATTATAATGTGCAGTGCCCTGCCTAAGCGCCATTATAACGTGTGTTCGTGCCGCCGAACGGGTGCAACTGGTTTTGTTGCACCCCGGGCTGGAAGCATTGCCCACCAGCGGAAGCCGATCGACGCCGCGGGCGGTGGGCAATGCCCACCCTACAAAACAATAGCCGGCGCCTGTGTGGCGGCGACTAATCACGGAATTCCGACACGCGGATGCGGCCGTTTATCATTCGGCTCTGGCGCGCCTCGAGCTTTTTCATCTTCTCCCAGAACATCTGATTCAAGTCGAACTCCGCGCTGATGGCAGTGCCGAGGATGAGGATAAAAAGATCCGCCACCTCCTCCGCCAGCGCCTCCTTGGACTTGCCCTTGGTGACGCATGCCGAAATCTCGCCCAACTCCTCCGCCATGAGCGCCACGCGGTAGGCCAGCTCCTCGCCGCCGGTTGCCTTGAAGTTGTGCTTGTCGTGGAACGCCTGTACGGCGGCCAGCATGGCCTGATACGAATCGGGGTTCATGTCACCTCCTGTCAACTCTGGAGCCGGGATATGTCCGCCGCCTGCAGGAACAGCTGGCGGATCTGGTGCAGCAGCGCCAGGCGACTGCGGCGCAGGTTTTCATCGTCGGTCATCACCATCACCTTGTCGAAAAAGGCGTCCACCGGATCGCGCAGCTGCGCCAATACCTTTAGCGCATCGGTGTACTGGCCCGCGGCGAACAGCGGCGTGACTAGAGCGGCCACGTGCGCGAGACGTTCGGCCAGCGCCTTTTCCGCGTCTTCGATCAGCAGGCCGACATCCACGGTCTGTGCTTGCGCTACATCGCCCCCCGCCTGCTTGAGGATATTATGGATGCGCTTGTTGGCCGCGGCCAGTGCCTTACCCTCGGCAGACACATGGAACAGGCGCAGTGCCTTGATCCGGGGAAGCACTTGGTCGAGGTGCGCCAGATTCAAACTCAAAACGGCGTCGATCTCGTCCGGCTTACACGGCCGCACAGACCAATATAATGGCGGCTCGGGCATAAAATCAATTTCCATTGTGCTCGGAAGCGACGGTGACTCGCGCAGGTATGAGCGTAGCCGATCAAGCATGAATCCATGGACATCCTGAACCACACTGTCCGCAACAACACCTGAAGGATAATGGCTGCGGGCCAATTCCAGGAGTTCCCGGACATCCACCGACGGGGCGGTTCTTTCCACCAGGATGCGCACCACACCCAACGCCTGACGCCGCAAACCAAACGGGTCCTTGTCCCCCGTAGGGACCAATCCGACGCCATAGATGCCCACCAGGGTATCGAGCTTATCGGCCAGTGCGACACTGACGCCTTCGGTGGATATCGGCAAGTCGTCGCCGGCATACCGTGGCAGGTAATGCTCTTTTATCGCATCCGCGACACGGTGGTCTTCGCGGTCGTTATAGGCATAGTAAGAGCCCATGGTGCCTTGCAGCTCCGGGAACTCGCCCACCATCTCCGTCAGCAGGTCGGCCTTGCATAAATATCCGGCGCGTTCGGCGGTCTCAACCCGCGCATTGAATCGACGCGCGATCTCGCCCGCGAGTTTTTGGATACGCTCCACGCGCTGCAGCTGGCTGCCGAGTTTATTGTGGTACACCACGTTTGCCAGTTTCGGCACGCGATCGGCAAGCCTGGTTTTTTTATCCTGTTCATAAAAGAAACGCGCATCGGACAGGCGTGCACGCAGCACGCGTTCGTTGCCTTGGATGATATTCTTTGGCTTCGTGGTCTTGATGTTGCTGACAAACAGGAATTGTGCCAGCAGCCTGCCGGTTTTATCCCCCAGCGGTTTGTACACCAGCGGAAAATATTTCTGATGTTGCTGCATACTGATGATCAGGCATTCGCGCGGCACCTCAAGGAAGTCCTGGCTGAACTCGCCGACATAGACCTGCGGGTATTCCACGATGCTAGCCACTTCCCCCAGCAGGCTGGTGTGGTTATCCAACATCCAGCTAGTATCTTTGCCAATTTTTTTCGCCGCGTCATCCAGCTGACGTGCAATCATGTCCTTACGCCGTTGGTAATCGGCGATCACCACGCCCTGCTTCTCCAATATTTTTTCGTAATCCGCCGCTGCGGTAATGGCGAGCACACCCTTGCTGAGAAACCGATGTCCCAAAGTCTTGTTACCGCTCTTGAGCCCGAGTACTTCTCCCGCTACCACTTTCTTGCCGTGCAGCATGATCAGGCCGTGCACCGGGCGGACGAACTGCACGTCCTTGTCGCCCCAGCGCATGAGCTTAGGCGAAGGCAGCTTTTTGAGGCTGGCCTCGACGATGGCGGCCAGATGTTGCGCCAGACCCTCGCCCTTCTGCTTGAAGCTGTGGACGAAATACTCACCCTTGTCGCCGCTGCGTTTCTGCAACTTGCCCACGTCCACGCCGCAGGACTTGGCGAATCCCAGCAGCGCGGGGCTGGACTGGCCATCCGCGCCGACGCCGGTACTAACCGCCGGACCCTTGCGCTCGACCATGCGGTCCGCTTGCTTGGCCTGCACTTGTGTGATCAACACAGCAAGACGACGTGGTGTGGCGATGACCTGCTGGACGCTGGCGTCCACGAGAAATCCCTGTTCCTTGAGGCTGGCGTAAACACCACCGGCAAACGCCTGCGACAGACGCTCCAGTGACTTGGGTGGCAGCTCTTCGGTACGCAGCTCGATGAGCAGGGCATCGTTGCCCTTGTTCTTGTTCAGGGGCACGGCGGCCTTCGGGCTGCGTCGGGTTTTTTTGGGGGAGTTTTTCTTGCCCATGGTTTATTTCTGCTTCGCGGTCTTGAGCATGGGCCGCTCTCGGCCATCCATGGCCTTCGCGGCAGTGCGGTATTTGCCTCCCCGCAGGGGACTTGTGCTCCTGCACATCGGGAAACCGAGTTTCTCACGCGCGTCGTAGTAGCTCTGCGCCACCAACCGCGCCAAGACACGCACCCGGCCGATATACGCGGCGCGTTCGGTGGTGGAGATGGCGCCGCGCGCATCCAGCAGGTTGAAGGTGTGCGAGCACTTCATCACCATCTCGAAACCCGGCAGCGGCAGGTTGGCCTGCATCAGCCGCTTGGCCTCGGATTCGTAATCGTTGAACTGCTGCAACAGCCAGTTCACGTTGCTGTGTTCGAAATTGTATTTCGACTGTTCCACTTCGTTCTGGTGGTACACGTCACCGTAGCTCACGCCGTCGGTCCAGGTTAGGTCGAACATGCTGTCCACACCCTGCAGATACAAGGCCAGGCGTTCCAGGCCGTAGGTGATCTCCCCCAATACCGGCTTGCACACAAGACTGCCGACCTCCTGGAAATAAGTGAACTGCGTCACCTCCATGCCGTTCAACCAGACCTCCCAGCCGAGACCCCAGGCCCCCA
>JAYUFH010000210.1:0-1893 GCA_043738765.1 Pseudomonadota bacterium
CCGATGATGGACGCAAAGCGATCGCGGTTTGCGCGCACGATGATGGCGTTTTTCTGGCTATCGACGCTGATGGCGGGTCCGTTGGTTTTCGTTGCACCGACTGTTTCGCTGAGTATTTTGCCAACGTCGATGTTGGCCACTTGATCATTGCGCCCGCCTTCATTGCGGAGTTGGCCGAGCAGGCGATTCATGCGGGACACGGAATTATCCACCGTCATGATGGTGTCTTCCATGAATTGCGGGTTGTTGCGATGTTTGGCTGAATTAGAGACAACCAGCGAGAGTTGGGCAACCAGGTTTTTAAGGTCATGCACGACAAAGGCCGACAGATGGTTAAACGCCTCGAACTGGCGTGCCTCGGTGAGTGCGCGTGATGCCTCCAGCTGTGCCAGGTGGCTGGCGGCCTGCCGGCCTGCGGTTTTGAGCAGGTCGCAGTCTTCCCAGTTAAAGTGATGCTGCACAGGTACCAGCGGTGAACGCGCCAGCACCACGAAGCCCATGAGCTGTTCGTGCAGTATCAATGGCACGACCAGCCAGGCGCGCGGCATGCCGACCAGCCACTGGGGGAGTCTGGGTCCGATCAGGGAACGGTGAAGTTCAAACTCTGGCTTATGTTCGTCGAGATTAATAACCCATTCTTTCTCCTCCAGAAAGCGCACTAACGTGCCATCCGCTGTCTCGACGCTGGGTGCGGATTCGTCCATGCCCCAGCGGGCGGTGAGATCGAAGTGACCGTTGTCGCGACGCAGCCACAGGATACCGCCTGGACTTTCCATGATTTGTGCGAGGGCCTTGATCGCGCGTTCGCGCAGCTGGGTCTCCGGCTCGCCGGAAGAAAGCGTACGTATAAACCGCAACCACTCCTCCCGATAGTCGTACTTGTAGTGGAAAAAGTGTTTGCTGATCAACACCCGGAGGCTGGCGCGTAATTGTCCGGAAAACAGGAGTATGGCGAGCACCAGCCCTGCGCCGAATAAAAATATTGCTTGCGCGACGAGACCCCAGGCGCCGCCTTGCACGCGGACATAGTAGCCCCCCGCGCCCATGGCCAGCAGATAAATGCCCGCACCCAGGAGCGCCGTGGTATGAAACGCCGCGCGTGGAGAAACGAATACGTCGATAGCGTCTTTTTTCAAGCTCCATTGCATGTTACGGCTGAGGGCGATGGCGATGACGGGCACCACCATGGCATGGATAAAGCCGCGCGCATTCCACAGCACGGCACTCACACGCTCAAACAGCAGGGCATCCGAGTAGAGATAAAAGTCATAGGTAAACATACCGCCGATGGCCAGGCACAGGTACTTGATCGAGCGTCGTTGTTCCCGTGGGGTGGTGCGATAGAGTTGTTCTACCAGCACCAGTCCGCCGACCGCCATGAGCAAGTGGCCTGCCAGCACGTCGTTACCGGCGATGGATTCCAGCGCGTAACCGCCGGAGATGCGGTATAGGGCCAACAGCATCAGCGCGGCGGTGAAGGCGGAAATAACACCCAGAGTGATCCAAAAACGGGCTACAACCTGCTTGGTAGCGCTATAAGCTGTTCTCAGCAGCAGCAGGAGGAAGGCGAACCATGTGAGCTCGCGCAGCAGCTCGAGGAGCTGCGCGATGATCAACAAGCCGCCGTAGGCCGCCTGGTAGGCCACGACGGCTGACCACATGGCGCTTGAAAGCGTGGCAGCGGCAAGTAGACTTTTCAGTATCTGACCGCGACGGCCCGTCAGTAATACCAGCGACAGGCTCAGAAAAAACAGAGCGGCGGTGGCAAAACTGAAGACCTCGATGTTGAGCATTGCGCGAATCAACCCTCGATAATGTCTGAATTCCTATTGCTTTTAGCACCCGTGGTGGATGGTGATAACTAGCGTGTTTCCAAGTGAACTGTGCCTGAAC
>JAYUFH010000211.1:0-1887 GCA_043738765.1 Pseudomonadota bacterium
TTAAACAGGGAAAATGGGCGGGAATACGCGCACTCTCGAGGACCGCAGTGGCCCAGGCAACCTGGAAAAAAACCCAACGACCGCCCCTATCCCCCAAGCTGATCCGGATGATCCGGGAGGTCGGCCTGACTGTGCTGGCGGCGCTATCCTTATATCTGTTGATATGCCTTTGGACCTATCAACCTGCAGATCCGGGCTGGTCCACCAGCGGGTTCAGTGGGCACGTGGCTAATGCCGGGGGCCGGGCCGGCGCCTGGATCGCGGATATTTTTTTCAATCTGTTCGGCTACGTCGCGTATCTCTTTCCGGTGATGGCCGCCGTCGGCAGCGGGCGTTTTTACCTCGACCGTAAGAACGATCAGCCGTCGGACATCCGCCACAAGGCCCTCTGGTGGGGCGGTTTCCTCATGCTGCTCCTGGGCGCCTGTGGTCTCGGCAGCCTGCATTTTCAAAATACGTTCGCGGGTATGCCCTTTAGTCCTGGCGGAGTGTTCGGCCAGGCGGTGAGCGCCGGTTTGGTTTCCGCCTTCAGCTTTGTCGGGGCGACGCTGTTTCTGCTCACGCTGTTCTTCTCCGGCGTCACATTGTTCACGGGTCTCTCGTGGCTCAAGCTGATGGACCTGGTGGGCGCGTGGTCCCTGGAGTTCGGTGAGCGTACGCGTAAACATCTGTCCAGCCTGATCGATTATGTCATCGGCCTGCGCGCCAAGCGCGCGCGCCGGGAAAGCGTGGCGGTGGAAAAGAAAGTGTTGCAGAAACACGTAGCGCCGCGCATCGAGCCGGTGATCAAGCCGCCGGCCAAGAGCGAGCGCGTCGAGAGAGAGAGGCAGGTGCCGCTGTTCGATGCGCCGGCCAGCGGCGAGTTGCCACCCTTGTCGCTGCTCGATCCGCCGGACGAGAAGAAGGCCTCCTACTCCACCCAGACCCTGGAGGCGATGTCGCGCCTGCTGGAAAAAAAGCTGCGGGATTTCAACATCGAGGTGCAGGTGGTGGCGGTGCATCCGGGCCCGGTGATCACGCGTTTTGAAATCGATCCCGCCCCGGGTATCAAGGCCAGCCAGATCACCGGCCTTGCCCGTGACCTGGCGCGCGCTATGTCGGTCATCAGCCTGCGGGTAGTGGAAAACATTCCGGGCAAATCCGTCGTCGGTCTGGAGATCCCCAACGAGCAGCGCGAAATCGTGCGCCTGAGTGAAGGCCTGTCGTCCAAGGCCTACGAGGACGTCAGTTCACCCCTGGCCTTGACCCTGGGCAAGGACATCGGCGGACATCCGATAATTGTGGACTTGGCGAAGATGCCGCACATGCTCATCGCCGGCACCACCGGCTCGGGAAAATCCGTGTGCATCAACGCGCTGATACTCAGCCTGGTGTACAAGTCGACCCCGGAGCAGGTGCGGCTCATCATGGTCGACCCGAAGATGCTGGAGCTGGCGATGTACGAAGGCATCCCCCATCTGCTGGCGCCGGTGGTCACGGACATGAAGCAGGCGGCCAATGCCCTGCGCTGGTGTGTGGTGGAAATGGAACGGCGTTATCGTTTGATGGCGGCCCTCGGCGTGCGCAACATCGCCGGCTACAACCATAAAGTGAAGGACGCGGAGAAGGCCGGCAAGCCCATCCTCGACCCGATCACCGTGCCGGAAGAGGGTGAGGAAGTGCAGGCACTGACGACCCTGCCTTATATCGTCATCATTATCGACGAGCTTGCCGACATGATGATGGTGGTGGGCAAGAAGGTGGAGGAGTTGATCGCGCGCCTGGCGCAGAAGGCGCGCGCCTCCGGCCTGCATCTGATCGTCGCCACCCAGCGCCCGTCGGTGGATGTCATCACCGGCCTGATCAAGGCCAACATCCCGACGCGCGTGGCGTTTCAGGTTTCCGCGC
>JAYUFH010000212.1:0-13312 GCA_043738765.1 Pseudomonadota bacterium
CGATGATGCCGCGGATCACCGGCAGCAGCGCCTGCGGCCGGCGGGTAATGATGTCTTCGATCGCCACATAGCGTTCCGCGACCCACGGACCTTCATACAACAGGCGCGCGGCGTCGAGAAAGGGCGTGAAGTCCACCTCGACTTTTTCACCACCCAGGGACTGCAGTCGTTCCACGCTTGTTTGGAAGAGCGCCCGCGCCGAGGTATTGCCAAAAAAATCAAGCTGCGCCGCTTGCGGTACACCGAAGCGGAACGGCCCTTGCGGCAGGCCATAGTGCCTGTGGTTGTTGGCGTAGGGGTTACGCCGCGCGTAGTCGTCATGCGCATCGAAGATCGCCGCCTGTTGCAGCACCGCGTTGGCATCGTCCGTGGTCAGGGCGAAGAGGCTCACGCAATCCAGGCTGCGACAGGCGCGTACCACGCCCTGCATGCTGAGCAGACCTTTGGAAGGTTTGACGCCGATAATATTATTGAAGGCCGCCGGCACCCGCCCCGAACCGGCGGTGTCGGTGCCGAGGGAAAACGAGACCAGGCCGAGGGCCACGGCCACCGCGGAGCCGGAGCTGGAGCCGCCGGAGATGTAGTCCGGATTGAACGCATTGCGGCACACGCCCCAGGGTTCGGGGGAGCGGGTGCCCACCAGCCCGGTGGCGAACTGGTCCATATTGGTTTTGCCGATAGGGATGGCCCCGGCGTCGATCAGCCGTTGCACCACAAACGCCGAATGCCCTGGCGTGTAGGCGAACGCCGCGCACCCGGCGGTGGTGGGCACGCCGGCGAGATCGATGTTGTCCTTGATGGCGAAGGGTATGCCATACAGCGGCAGATCAGCGGGGTTGTGTTGCGCGAGACGCTCAAGGTAAGGCCGTAGCTGCATGCGGGTAAGACACGTGATCCAGATGTTATGCGCGGCATGCCGCTCGCACCGTTGTTGGATGTCCGCCACCACAGACTGCGGGGTGAGCTCGCCGGAAAGATAGGCCGCGCGCAATGCGCTCAGGGTCAGGGTCATGCATGTTCCTCTTGCAGTATCAGTAGTGTCTGTCCCGCATTGATCTGGCTGCCGGCGCCGTGGCGGATGGCGTATACCACCCCGGCGGCGGGTGCGCTGATCAGAATTTCCATTTTCATGGATTCCAGAATCAACAGGGCCTGCCCAGCCTGCACAGTATCACCGGGTTTGACCAGTACCTCCCACACATTGCCCGCCACGGGGCTCTCCACCGCCACACAACCCTCCGGCAGGGCCGCTTCCGCGGCGTGTGCACGCGCAAGGTCCTGGTCGGATTCGAAATTGATCTGACCGGATTCGATCCAGCGTTGCAGTTCCGCGGCGAACGCCTGTTCGCGTCTTTGGGTGAAGTCCGCGATGCCGTCGGCATGCTGCGTGACGAGGGCCTGATAACTCTTGAGGCTGAAGCTGGTGTGCTCGATCTTCAGCGGATAACCGCCCTTGGGAAAGGCCAGACGGATGTCCTCCAGTTCCTGTGCGCTCACCGGGTAAAACTGGATTTGATCAAAGAAGCGCAACAGCCAGGGTCGCTCGAACTCCGGCGTCTGGCGCCAGCGATTCCACATCTGCAGGGTGCGTCCGACAAACTGGTATCCTCCGGGTCCTTCCATGCCGTACACGCACAGATACGAGCCGCCGATGCCCACGGAATTTTCCGCCGTCCAGGTGCGCGCCGGATTGTATTTAGTGGTGACCAGGCGATGACGTGGGTCCAGGGGCGTGGCCACCGGTGCCCCCAGGTACACGTCCCCCAGGCCCATCACCAGGTAGCGCGCGTTGAACACGATGTCGCGCACCTGTTCGGTAGTGTCGAGGCCGTTGATGCGCCGGATGAATTCGATGTTGCTCGGGCACCAGGGCGCATCCTTGCGCACCGATTGCATATATTTTTTGATCGCCACCTGGCAGGCGTCGTCGTCCCAACTCAGCGGCAGGTGCACGATGCGCGCCGCCACCTCCAGGTCCTGCACGTTCTGCAGCACCGCCTCCGCCTGTTGCAGCACATCGAGCAGCACGCCAAGCGGCAGCACCAGGCTGTTGTAGTGGACCTGCAGCGAACGTATGCCCGGGGTCAGCTCCAACACGCCTTCGGGTTTGTTCGCCTGCAGCCACAGCATCAACCCATGCACGCGAAAGCGCAGGGCGATGTCGAGCACGATGGGGCCGTATTCCACCAGGAGATAACGATCGCCTGAGGGACGGTAGGTCACGGCGACGCCGTTATCCTCTGCACTTAAGTGCCGGACGATCGGCGAGGCGGGCGTGATCGGCGTGACCGGTGTCGGGATATTCGTGAGTTGCGCGATGCCATCCTGTTGCGCGCGCGCCAGGGCCACCGCCGAGTCCATGTCCACGGCTTCGAAACGCACTTTATCCCCGGCCTTCAACTGTCCGAT
Source organism: Pseudomonadota bacterium (assembly GCA_043738765.1). Taxonomy (GTDB): domain Bacteria; phylum Pseudomonadota; class Gammaproteobacteria; order Acidiferrobacterales; family UBA6901; genus JANNJF01. The sequence continues at coordinate 2,410 of JAYUFH010000212.1, forward strand.
TTTCCACAGGTCTGCATGGATCACCGTGGCGGGGCAGACAAATCCGCCGAGGGATGGGCCGTCGGGCCCGAGGATGACCGGCATGTCGCCGGTGAAATCCACGGTGCCGATGGCATAGGCGTTGTCGTGGATGTTGGACGGATGCATGCCCGCCTCGCCGCCGTCGCTGCGCGCCCATTCCGGTTTGGGTCCTATCAGGCGCACGCCGGTGCGGCTGGAATTGTAGTGCACCTCCCAGGCGCTGGCGAAAAACGTATCGATATCCTTGGGCGTGAAAAAATCCGGCGCACCATGGGGTCCGTAGATCACGCGCAGCGTCCAGTGGTGATCGATGGCCGGGCGCAGGTCCTGGGGTATGGACGCGCCGCGTTGTGCACCGTTGGATGGCAGCAGGTGTAACACATCCCCGGCGCGCAGTGCCCGTCCACCGTGGCCGCCGAACTGTCCCAGGGTGAAGGTGGATTTGGCGCCAAGATAATCGGGACACTGGATCCCGCCCTGCACCAGCAGATAACCGCGCGCGCCGGCGGCGCTGACCTTGCCGAGCTTGAGGGTCTGGCCGGCGTGTACGGGAATGACCTGCCAGAACGGCGCCGGCTGGTCATCCAGCGTTGCGTGCATGGCAGCGCCGGTGAGGGCGATGGCCGTCGCATGGTTGAAACGCAGGCTGGGGCCATTAAGGGTGATCTCCAGGCCCGCGGCGTTTTGCGCATTGTCCAGCAGGCGGTTGCCGAGCTGGAAGGAGTAGTCATCAAACGGCCCGGAGGGCGGTACCCCCACGTCCCAGTAACCGAGGCGGCCGGGATAGTCCTGTACCGTGGTCAGCGTGCCGGCGCTGATGACGTCCAGGGTGCAGGGCCGATAGGCGAAGTCGTTGAGGTAACGCGTGTAGAGACGGCCTTGGGCGAAGGCATCGGTATGGAGAATGGCGCGCACATAATCGATATTGGTCTCGACACCATAGAGGCGCGTCGCCCCCAGGGCCGCATCCAGTTGCTGGATGGCGGCGTCGCGGTTGTCCGCGTGGACGATCACTTTTGCCAGCATCGGATCGAAGTAGGGCGACACCTCCACGCCGCTTTCTATCCAGTGATCGATACGCAGGTGAGCGGCGCGCGGGAATTCCACCTGCGTGAGGAGGCCCGCCGACGGCTGGAAATTTTTGTTGGGGTCCTCGGCGTAGACGCGCGCCTGGATGGCGTGGCCGCGCGGCGCGAGCTTGCGCGCGAGCAGGGCGAGATCCGGCAGCTCGCCCGCCGCCAGCTGTATCATCCACTGCACCAGGTCCACGCCATAGACCTGTTCGGTGACGCCGTGTTCCACCTGCAGGCGCGTATTCACCTCGAGAAAATAAAACGCCTGGACATCCTGGTCGTAGATGAATTCCACCGTGCCGGCGTTGCGGTAGTGGAGTGAGCGCACCAGGCGCACCGCAGTGTCATGCAGGGCACCGCGGAGATGCTCGGGGAGGTCCGGTGCCGGTGTCTCTTCGATAACCTTCTGATTGCGCCGCTGGCTGGAACAGTCGCGCTCGCCCAGGGCGATGGCCTGGCCACGACCGTCGCCGAAGATCTGTACTTCGATGTGGCGCGCCCGCTCGATGAATTTCTCCACAAACACGCCGCTGTTGGAAAAATTGTTTTCACCCAGGCGCCGCACGCTATCGTAGGCCAGGCGCAGTTCGCCGCTGCCGCGGCAGACCTGCATGCCGATCCCGCCGCCGCCGGCGGTGCTTTTGAGGATCAGCGGGTAGCCGATGGCGTCCGCTGCGCGCACGGCGTCATTCAGTGTCTCCAACAGATCGCTGCCCGGCAGCAGCGGGACCTGGTTGCGTTGCGCCAGCTCACGCGCCGTGTGCTTCAGGCCGAAGGCGCGCATCTGTTGCGTGGTCGGGCCGATAAAACACACACCGGCTTGTTCGCAGCGCGCGACGAAACCGGCGTTTTCGCTCAGGAAACCATAGCCGGGATGCAGCGCGTCGGCGCCGGACTTTTGCATAATGTCGAACAGTTTGTCCTGGTCGAGGTAGGTCGCGGAGGCCGGGCCCGATCCCAGGGACCAGGCCTCATCCGCCTGGGCGACGTGCAGCGAGTCCGCATCCGCTTCGGCGTAGACCGCCACCGAGGCGATGTGCATCTGCTTGAGTGTACGCAGGATGCGCGTGGCGATGGCGCCACGATTGGCGATGAGAATTTTTTTAAACATGGCGGTTGTCGGTCACAAAACGCGGCGGGTCGTCCCGCCGTTGTACAGTGTGCACCGGGTCGTCCCGGTGACTGAGTGGATGCCAAAAGAACTTTTTTTCCTCAGCAGATTTTTCGCTGCATGCAGCATGCTGCTTACTGTTGTGTATGCCAGCAGGACTTTCCATCCGCCAAAATTCTGGTCTCCCGTCCATCCCGTTTCCAGAGTGCACAAGCTCCCATACTGGCTACAAAACTATCGCGTACCCCTAGGTTCTGTCCCTTCCCCCTTCCAGGGGGAAGGCTAGGATGGGGGTGCGCCACCTAAATGTGCCGCAATACTGACTATGCCCCGTCAATATTATTCAAAACATCATTGACTTGCCGCGGAGCAACCTGCCAGAGTAAATGTTTTGCGTCGGTCATATCTGCCCCCTGGAGAATGTGCTCGGGTGAGGGTTACCATTTTTATTCTTGTGCTGGACATTGATGTTCTACCCCCATCCTAGCCTTCCCCCTTAAAGGGGGAAGGGACTAAAAAACACGCACGCTTTTCAATTTGTACTTGTGTCGATGCCTATGCCCTCCGGGAGAGGTGCTGGTTCCGGGGCTCCTAGTCCCAGATCAACACCTCGATGGGCGTTGGATTATACCCATTGCACGGATTGTTCAGTTGCGGACAGTTGGAGATCAGCACGATCACGTCCATGGCCGCCTTCAGCTCCACGTATTTTCCCGGGGCGGAGAGTCCGTCTTCGAAGGTGAGCCCGCCGTCCGGCGTCACCGGAACATTCATGAAGAAGTTGATGTTGTGGGTGATGTCGCGCTTGCTCAGGCCGTAGTGTTCATTCTCCGCCACCGCCAGCATCCACGAGTCGCGGCAGGCGTGCATGCATTTCTTGTCCAGGGCGTAACGCACGGTATTGCTCTCCGTGGCGCAGGCGCCGCCGAGGGTGTCGTGGCGGCCGCAGGTGTCGGCGACGATCTCCAACAGCACGTTGCCTTCATTGGAAAGCAGCCGGGTGCCATAGCTGAGATACACATTGCCCTGCTCGCGTATCGTGTCCATGGCGCTGTAACGTTCGCTCGGGTCATGGGCGTTGTAGAACAGCGTGTCGGCCGCCTGGTTGCCTTCAAGATCGAGGATGCGCAGGGTCTGGCCCTGCATAACGGTCTTCATGAAATAATCGCCGGCCGCGACGATCTCGCGCGACGCGGTATTTTCCGCTTGCAGGGTGCTGGCCTTAATCATTTTCAACCCTTCATTCCCAAATGGAACAGGGCGTTGTTGCGGAAGCCACGCCCGTTCTCCGGTCGGAAGTTCAGGCAGTAGTCATCGCCGGCCACATCGCCGGCCGTGCGAATCTGATACTGAATAGGTTTACGCGGATAGTCCGCCGCCGGGTTGAGGGGGTGCGGGCAGGTGTGCAGCAACACCAGGGTATCCATTTCGAAGCGCAGCTCCACGCTGTCACCGGTCTGGCTGTGGTTCTGCGCATAACGCAGGGCGCCATCGGCATCGACATCGACGCGGCTGAAGAAGTTGACGTTGGCGGCCATGTCCTTTTTCCCCATACCATATTTGGCCAGCTCCACCAGGAAACTGGTATAACCGTCCCGTTGCCAGTCGTTGCGGTATTCCTGGTAGCCGCGTTTCCCCCATTTGCGCGCGACGATCTCTTTAGTGGCGTTGCCGCACACGGTCTCATGCCAGCCCACGCTGTCCTGCACGATGGAGCAGAATATGCGCCCCATGTCGGAGTACAGGCAGTTTCCGCGGGTGAGCTTAAACGTATGCTGGCACTTGAGGGTGTCCGGCGCGTTGTAACGCTCCAGTGGATAGCACGGGTTGTAGAACAACATGCCGACGTTGGCGCCGCCTTCTTCGTCGATCAGGCGCAACGTCGTGCCGCGGCGCATGTGCAGAGACCAGTGGCAACCGCCCTCGAGGCGGTCGGTGTGCAGCAGTGGTGTGTCGTTCATGTAACCTCCTTCATGCCGCCTGTTCTTTGCGGCCTTTTTTCAGGCGGGTGTCGATTTCCTTCAGTGTTTTACGGTCGGTTTGATTCACTGGAATATCATAAGTAATGGTAGCACCGTAGGCATTGGGTGACTGGAGGTCGTGACGTACCTTGTCGAACACCCACAGGCGTGTGCCGAGGTAGAAACCTTCCTTGAGGTCATGGGTGATCATAAAGATATTAATGCCGGTTTTGTCCCAGATATCGAGAATCAATTTGTGCATGTCGGCGCGGATACCCGGATCGAGGGCACCGAAGGGTTCGTCCAGCAGCAGTATCTTCGGTTGTTTGCTCAAGGCCTGGGCAATGGCCAGGCGCTGTTGCATGCCGCCGGAGAGTTGGTGCGGATATTTATCCCGCGCCGCGGCCAGCCCAACCTGGTCGAGCATGGCCAGGGCCTGTTCCTGCGCATGCCGGCGCGCACTGCCGAACAAATGCCCGAGCAGGCGTGCCTCGCTGAGTTCCTTCGCCAGCAGCAGATTTTGCAGCGCGGTGAGATGCGGAAATACAGAATATTTCTGGAAGACGATACCGCGGTCCTCGCCGGGTTCGTCCGGGATGGGCACGCCATCGAGCAGCAGCTCGCCGCGGGTCGGGGACTCGGTGCCGAGCAACATCTTCAGGAACGTGGTCTTGCCGCAGCCGGAGGTGCCGACGATGGTGATGAACTCACCGTCATCGACCCTGACGTTGACGCGCTCCAGCACGACGTTGTCGTCATATTTTTTCCACAGGTTGCGCGCCTGCAGGCGGCTCATGATTTATCTCCATACAGGCTGTGAAACCAGGGGAAGGCGCGCAGTGACAACCGGCGCAACAGCCAGTCGGTACAAAAGGCGAGCAGGGTGATCCACACCACATACGGCAGGATCACGTCCATGGCGAGATAGCGGCGCATGAGAAAGATGCGGTAACCGAGTCCATTCTCCGCGGCGATGGCCTCCGCGGCAATCAGAAACAGCCAGGCGGGTCCGAGGGACAAACGCAACGCCTCGATCAACCGCGGCAGGATCTGCGGCAGCATCACCCGCAGTATCACGAGCCAGGTGCTCGCGCCCAAGGTCTGCGCCTTGATCAGCTGTTCCACCGGCAGCTCCAGGGTCTTGGCCTGCAGGTCACGGATAATGAACGGCGTAATGCCGATGACGATCAACACCACCTTGGAGAGTTCGTCCAGGCCAAACACGATAAACAGGATAGGCAGAACCGCCATGGGCGGGATCAGGGAGAGTATCGTGAAGAAGGGCGACAGCTTGGCGCGCACCAGCGGGATGGCGCCAGTGAGCAGGCCGAAGGTGAGGCCGAGGATCGCGCTGACGCCTATGCCGAGTCCCAGGCGCCGCAGGCTCGCCAGGGTGTCATTCCATAATAAATATTCGCCGCTACGCTGATCCGGCGTAAACGCCATGCGCTGGATGGCATCGCCGAAGCGTGAGAACGACGGCATGAGTTTATCGCCGGGGTTTTGCGCGAGACGCAGATGCGAGGCCCATAAATAGAACAACAGGAGGATCAGGAAGGGCAACAGACCCAACCCCACCTTGAGCGCCCGGTCCGGCGTGATGTTCATTAAACGTTTCATAGAGTGTCTGGTTCTGCGCTAGTGTGGCGTTGTGCGGAGACGTGGTGCAGATCTACGATTTGGATTCGGCACCATCGGTGTAGTCCCTTCCCCCTTTCAGGGGGAAGGCTAGGATGGGGATACACGGCCCACACATTACACCGTGCTGGATAAAACCCCCGCCTCATTCCAATGATCAATATTCCAACGGCGCAGGACGTGTCCGCCCAATGTCTGCAAAGCGTGATGCCCCCTTCGTCTCAAGTAAGTTGACGTTGGCGCGGTCATTGGGCATGACACCCCCATCCTAACCTTCCCCCTTTCAGGGGGAAGGGACTTAGATGCCTGGTGCAAGTTATTCGACGGGTGCTGGAGTCGATTTCGTTTCCGCGCCGACCATTACATAGCCACCTCATGCTCGGGATGATCGCCCCATTATTCCTGGTGGCGGTCATTGGGCATGACACCCCCATCCTAACCTTCCCCCTTTCAGGGGGAAGGGACGACACTAGGGTGGTTATAACTTACCGTCGGCGGCCATTTTCATATAACTCGGATCGAAACGCAGTTTAACCCGGGCTGGATCGCCATAAACACCGGCGGGGGTCTGGATGCCGATGACGCCGGCATTCTTCGCGCCGTCCCCCAGGAGCCCGTGGGCGAAGCTGAATTCCGCCACGTATTTCATCGTGTCCTTGAGTTTGGGGCTGTCGGTGAAGGTGACCGCACTGGCCGCAGTATAGAACATCTTGGTGGTGGCCAGCTGGGCGTCGTAGCCCTTGAGGTCGGTGCCCGAGGCCTTGGCCATGTCGGTGCGCGCGGCCACGGCCTTGGCATCCTTGCCCTGCATGCTGGCCATGATCTCGTACCAGGCGCCGGCGAGGGCCTTGCCGAGGGCCGGGTTCTTCTTCAAGGTATCGGTGTTCACTACCATGAGGTCGATGATTTCACCGGGGATCTGGCTGGAGTTGAAGACCTCATGGCTGCCGGGCATCGCCTTGATTTCGCTCAGCAGCGGGTTCCAGGTGACGGCGGCGCTCACGTCTTTCGAGCCGTAGACCGCGACGATGTCCGCGTCCGATGTATTCACCACGGTGATGTCTTTCTCCGACATGCCCACGCTGGACAACCCGCGCGCCAGCAGATAGTGGGACACGCTCAGTTGCACGAGGTTGACCTTCTGGCCCTTGATGTCCTTGAGCGAGGTCTTGCCCTTGAGCACCACGCCGTCGTTGCCGTTGGAGAAGTCACCGACCACGAGGGCGGTGGAGTCCACGCCGCCGGCGGCGGGGATGGTGAGGGCGTCCATGTTAGTCATGGCGCAGCCGTCGAATTTACCGGCGGTGTACTGATTGATGGATTCCACGTAGTCGTTGATCTGCACCACGTCGATCTTGATGTGGTATTTGTCCGCCCACTTCTTCACGATGCCGGACTTGGCGCCGTAATCCCACGGCATCCAGCCGGCGTAGATGGACCAGCAGACCTTGAAACTGTCTTGGGCGTAACTGGGAATGGAGAACAGCGCCAGGAATGCAAACAGCAGGACGGAACGGATGCGGGACATGGGTAAGGCTCCTTACGCAGTGACACGGTTAATAAACACACGGGAGCAATCAACGGCTTGATGTCTGTTGAGTCTCCCGGGCTTTTGTCCCGCCGTGTAACCCCAGTCGCCCGTGTTTCACAGGGCCACATGAGGTCGATAGCTCTTGGACCAGACGCTCGCAGGAGCCGGAACCCTAGCCATCCATTCACCGATTTTTTTTCATCAGCGGTTCCTTCCGCAGCCTTTGTTTGCCTCGTCGTGTGGGTGTTGTCCTGGGGTATTGCACGGACTGTGCCAGGGAAAAATCCGCATAATTGCGTACGCGAGGCGCATGAATGTGCACCGAGGTAGTGCGGATTGGTACCGGTGCGATCCATTCTGGTGCAGTTTAATGATGAGCACCGCCGCTGGTTATCCCGCAACAATCCACCCTGCGTGACAACTTTCCCTGGCTCGCCAGGGTTGCCGCCCCCGCTGGTTATTTGCCGAGATTGTGATTTTCTTCACAGCGCGCGCGATCTTGCCCGGGTACTGTTTTTTATATCTGGAGACAGCGTCCAAGGAGGTCAGGGCAGGCTCGGAAAGAACTTAAGGTCGGCACATTCGAGCCCCGTCCAGCGTGGGATTTCATCCTCATACCTTGAATAAACCCTCCGGGGTTCCTTTTGTTTATGGGTCACTGTGCTCGGTGAAATACCCAACTTCATAATAAGAGGAAATAAAACCATGGCTACGATCGAGTACTGGATTCAAATCGAGAATCACCCCTGGGATGTTTGCCCGAACAATATCGACCGGATGACGGGGATGACCGTCAAGGAGGTCGAGGACAGCGAGACTCCGCCGGGGCACGACCCGGTCGATGTGCTCATGCAGTCCCCCGTCACCGGCGTGAGCCGCATGCGCAGGATGTACAAGCCGCTGCGGGAAAGCAGTGGCGTGGTCGACGCGTTGATACTGCGCCGCTACACCGCCAACTGGGCGGCGCCTGGGCGGCGCCCGCGGATCGCAAAGTCAATCCGTGGGATATGAATGAACCCGATCCCACGGATACCGGCACCATGGGCACCATCCCGGGCCCGGTTATTAGAGTGTAATGTGGGTGACCAGGTCATCGTGCACTTCCGCAACATGGATCAGCGCGCCGGCAAGGACGTCAAGACGCGGGCACACAGCCTGCACCCCCACGGGTTTGTGTTTGCGCCGACCTCCGACGGCGCCTACCCCTTATCTCCCCCCGATCCGGCGCAACCGGTGGGTGCCGAGGCCGCGTTGTGGGCCGCCGTGGGGGTGACCGATTTCAGAAAGGCCGACCGCGTGCCGCCCGGCGGGACCTACACCTATACCTGGAACACCTTCTCCTGGCCGACGACAGCCGGGGTGTGGCTGTACCACGATCACTCGATCTGCGACATGGATAACGTACAACTCGGCGCCATCGGCATCATCGTGATTCACAACCCCGCCGATGCCGACGACGTGATCGCCCCACCGCTCCCCGGCGGAAGCGTGAACGGCTCACCGCTGCGCTGGAATTGTTTCCCGTTTCCCATCGATGTTGCCGTGTTGCCGCACGATCTCAACAAACTCGGTCTCACCGCCGGCGCCCACTCCAGCGGTTTGCATAGCCAGGCCGCCATGGCGGGCATGGCGCAGGGGAAAGTCAGCGAGCCCGCCGCCGCGCGCAAAAACAAAGGCGCCAAGCACGACAAGGACGAACAGGCGTGCGAGCACTGCGAACTATGTGAACACTGCGAGGACTGCACCCACTGCGATCACGACGAGGAGGCGCCATTGGCAGCCCTCAGCGTACGGCGCGGGGACACACTCCTGGAGCTCGATCGCGATCTTAATTTCTTCAGGCGCTTCTGCTTCAGGCACTTCCGCACGCCACCGGACAAGGCACTGTATCTGCAGCTGTTCCACAATCTCGCGGGCGGCGCCATGATGTGCATCAACGGGCGCAAGTATTTGGGCAACACCCCCACCGTGGTCGCCGGGCCGGACACCAAGATGCGTTTCGGGGTGGTCGGCATGGGCAACTCCGACGGCTTCCACACCTTTCACCTGCATGGCCACCGTTGGGTCATCCCGGGTCCCGATGGCAACAACCCCATCGCGATCCAAGGCAGCGTGCAAAACAAGGCGGTCTCGCAGTTCGAGGACACGCGCACCTTTGGGCCGGCCAACTCCTTCAGTTTTACCATCAACCAGGGTTCTTTCATGGGCTCGTTGCGCCCCCCCGTTGCCCCCGCCGTGGGGGAGTGGCACATGCATTGCCACGTCCTCAACCACATGATGGATGGCATGATGGGTTCGCTGCTCGTGGTGCGCGGTGGCGAGTTGTTCTTCGGACTGCCCAGCGGCGAGCCGTGCCACACCGAAACCCTCGCGGCGAATACGATCGTGGTGAAGAACACCCAGTTCACACCCAACGTATTGGCCGTCGCCGCCGGTACCACCGTGCAGTTCGACTTTCAGGAGGCCAACCACACGGTCATGACCGTCACCAACGTGAACGCCGATCCCATCAGCATCAATAACGGCGGCGGCCCGGGGGATGCCGTCCCGTCCGGTTCGCTACGTTCGGTGGTTATCAACGGCTCGGCGGGCGGCCATATCAATTACCAGTGCGGAATACACGGTGCGTTCATGGCCGGCACCATACAGATCATTTAAGCAGCGATATCCAGGCGATGCTGTCGCCAGGTGAGTTGTCGTGGCGGCGGGTCGTGGATAGAAACCCCTAACTGAGAAGGAGAGAGAAAATGGACATTGAAGAAGCAACATTGACGAGACCCAAAATGCCCTCCCGCGAGGATCGCGAAGCACTGAAGTTGAGCCCCGCAATACACCGGAGAATCCTCAACTTCATCAATGAAGCCGTGCAGCCGGAGGACCTGATGTATGAAAAAATGACCGCCGTGCACGACGAGGGGAATCTCATGCATGAAGACAACCCGGAAGAGTTGGTGACGAAACGAAAAAAGATATTGAATCAAGATGCCGCCAAAGCGATTATCGAACTGCGGGACCGCACCTACCCGCTAGGCTTCCGCAACATCAAGGAGGTGTTGGACGTCACCCGTCTTGATCGCAATATTTTCGATACGTTGTTCCACCATTTCAGCGATATGTTTTTCGGCAGCTGGTCTATTTTTCCGCAAAACATCCCGCGCCGTGGACCCGGCGGTTACGATGGCGTGGTGCATGCCGCCCTATTGCACACCGGCAAGGTGTTGTTCATCACCGCCGATGAAACAACGCTGCTGTGGGACCCGGAAAACACCACGCCCGCGACCTTCGAAAATCCGGTTAACCAACCGCATACCATGCCCGGTGGCTATTCGCAGCTCTGCGGTCATCATGTCTTTCTTTCGGACGGTCAGCTGCTGTCCCTCGGCGGAGGTGGATATGGGCCCAATTCCTTGGCCAGATGGGGGTATAAGTTCAATCCCGCCACCCAGACGTGGACGCGTACCAGCGGCCCCATGTCGGAATCAAAATGGTATCCGACGGCGGTGGCCTTGGGCGACAAGCGGGTGCTCGTCACCTGCGGCAATACCGCCGGCCACATGGACATCTATGA
>JAYUFH010000213.1:0-5023 GCA_043738765.1 Pseudomonadota bacterium
TGTCGTTTACGTTACCGGCGTGAGCAAGAAATTGCAGCCGGGTGAATTTCTGCGCGCGAAGGTGGTCGAGGCACAGGAGCATGATTTGTTGGCGGAACATTCTGCATAGAGAACACAATTACTGGCGCTGTTTTCAAGGCATAAATGGCCGCGAAAGCCCATGGAATGGCGACCTACGCTATTTTTCGCTATGAAACTATGATGTGACAGCTCTTGCGCCGCTCGTGCTGCATGCTGCCTAAGGTAAAATCGTCGTTTCCCAACGGCATCGCGCCACTCTACGAAACGTCATGAATCTCACCACCGTCTCCGGCATCCGCCAAGCTTTCATCGATTATTTTGTCTCCAAGGGCCACACGCATGTGGCATCGAGTTCACTCGTTCCGATTGATGATCCGACGCTGCTTTTTACAAACGCGGGAATGAATCAATTCAAGGATTGCTTCCTCGGTAAAGAAAAACGCGCCTATGTTCGTGCCGTAACATCGCAGCGCTGCGTGCGGGCTGGTGGCAAGCATAACGATCTGGAAAACGTCGGCTACACGGCGCGTCATCACACGTTTTTCGAGATGCTGGGCAACTTCAGCTTCGGCGATTATTTCAAGCGCGAGGCCATCCAGTTCGCCTGGGACTTTCTTACTAAAGACCTGGGCCTGCCGGCGGAGCGTCTGTGGATAACGATCTATAAGGATGATGAAGACGCCGCCAACCTCTGGCTCAAGGAACTCAAGGTGGATCCCGCGCGATTCTCGCGCCTCGGGGATGATTCCAATTTCTGGGCCATGGGCGATGTCGGTCCCTGCGGCCCCTGTTCGGAAATCTTCTACGACCATGGTCCCGCCATTGTCGGCGGCCCGCCGGGCAGTCCGGACGAGGACGGCGATCGCTACGTCGAGATTTGGAATTTAGTGTTCATGCAGTACAACCGCGACGCGGGCGGCAAGCTGCACCCGCTGCCGAAACCGTCCGTGGATACCGGCATGGGGCTGGAGCGCATCAGCGCGGTGATGCAGGGCGTGCACAGCAACTACGACATCGATCTGTTCCAGGGTCTGATCAAGGCGGCGGCGGAGATCCTCGGTGTCAAGGATCGCAAGGAAAAATCCCTCAACGTTATCGCCGATCACATCCGTTCCTGCGCGTTTCTCATTGTCGATGGGGTGCTGCCCTCCAACGAAGGCCGCGGCTATGTGCTGCGGCGTATCGTGCGGCGCGCCGTGCGTCACGGCAATCGCCTGGGGGCTACCCAGCCATTCTTCCACAAACTGGTGGCTCCCCTGGTGCGCGAGATGGGCGCCGCCTACCCGGAACTGGCCAAGGCGCAGGCGCAGGTGGAGCGTGCCCTGTTGCAGGAAGAGGAACGCTTCGCCGAGACCTTGCATCAGGGGTTGCGTATCCTTGAAGAGGACGTGGCGCGTCTGTCCGACAAGACCATCCCCGGCGCCACGATTTTCCGTTTGTACGATACCTATGGTTTCCCCGTAGACCTCACCGGCGACATCGCCCGCGAACGCGGTCTCTCGCTGGACATGCCAGGCTTCGAGCGCGAGATGCAGGCGCAACGCAACCGCGCGCGTGAGGCTTCAACTTTCAAGAGTGCCGCAGTGGTGAGCCTGGACGAGCTCGGCATCCAGCCCGCGGCCTTCACCGGTTACGAATTCATCAACGATCACGCCAAGGTGACCGCGCTGCTGTGCGAGGGTGTGGCGGTTAAAGAACTTAAGTCCGGACAGAACGGCGTGGTGTATCTCGACACCACGCCGTTCTATGCCGAGTCCGGCGGGCAGGTGGGGGACCAGGGTCTGTTGATTGCCGGTGATGCGCGCTTCCAAGTGCAGGACACCCAGAAGGGTCATGCCCATGTTGGATTGATGCGGCAGGGTAGTCTTAAGATGGGTGACAGCGTGGCGTGTGAAGTCGATCAGGCCAGGCGCCAGGCCACCGCTTACAATCACTCCGCCACCCACCTGCTGCACGCGGCGCTGAAGAAAGTGCTCGGTCCGCATGTGAGCCAGAAGGGCTCGCTGGTGGACGCGGAGCGCCTGCGTTTTGACTTCACCCAACCGGAACCCGTGACGCGTGCGCAGCTGGACGAGATCGAGCGCCTGGTGAACGGCGAGATCCGCGCCAACGACCCGGTGGACACCCGCGTCATGCCCATCGCCGATGCCATGGCCTCCGGCGCCATGGCGCGGTTCGGCGAAAAATACGGCGACGAGGTGCGGGTGGTGGGCATGGGCGGCTTCTCCACGGAGCTTTGTGGCGGCACCCATGTGCGCCGCACCGGTGATATCGGCCTGCTGAAAATTGTTACGGAAGGCGGTGTCGCCGCGGGCGTGCGGCGTATCGAGGCGGTGACCGCCAGCGGCGCCTTGGCTTATATGCGTGACAGCGAGCAGCGGCTTGCGCGCATCGCCGAGCTGGTGCGCGGCAGCCGCGACGACGTGGAGCGCAAGGTCGAGCAGCTCGGCCAGCGACTCAAGAGCCTGGAAAAAGAACTCGACCAGTTTCGCGGCAAGCTGGCGGCGAGCAAGGGCGACGCGCTGCTGGACGCGGTGCGCGAGGTGAAGGGTGTGAAGGTGTTGGCCGCGCGCCTCGACGGCGCCGATAGTAAAGGCTTGCGCGAAACCATGGACCGGTTGAAAGACAAATTGGGCAGCGCCGCCATCGTGCTCGCCTCGGTACAGGATAACAAAGTCGCCCTCATTGCCGGGGTCACCAAAGACCTGGTGGGCCGCATCCATGCGGGCCAGATGGTGAACCAAGTGGCGATGCGGGTAGGGGGCAAGGGCGGCGGCCGGCCGGACATGGCCCAGGCCGGGGGTACCGATCCGTCCCAGTTGGACGCGGCCCTGGCGGACATCGCGGGGTGGGTGGAGAAACTTCCCTAAAAACGGCGTGCGGGAGTTGCTCCCCCATTTATCGGCGGCTTGCCGCCGCGCCCCGGAGTGTGAGCAGGCATGCTCAACGCTTGCCTAACCGACCGACGGGTAGCGGCTTCACCAAGACGCTGTTTACTCGTGCGCCAAAAGAAGATTTAATGCCGGCTTTTATTATTTAGGGGTAAACCTCGGGGGTTTGTCTGTATATTAGCGGCAAACTTGCGCGGGGTTGCCCGTGATTTTGGTAACGACTGAAATAACAAACAGATGGCACTCATAGTTCAAAAATATGGCGGCACTTCCGTTGGCAGCCCGGAGCGTATCCAGGCCGTCGCGGAAAAAGTCGCGCGCCACCGCGCCGCGGGAGATGATATGGTGGTGGTGCTGTCCGCCATGAGCGGTGAGACCAACCGCCTGATCGAACTCGCCAAGCTCATCAACCCCGATGCCCCGCCACGAGAGTTGGATGTGCTGATCTCCACCGGGGAACAAGTCACCATCGCCCTGCTCAGCATGGCGTTGGAACGTCAGGGTTGTCCGGCACGCTCCTATACCGGTGCACAGGTACATATCCGCACCGATAGCGCCCACGGCCGGGCGCGCATTGTGGATATCGACGAGACCCGCGTGCGCAACGACCTGAAAAAGGGCCGTGTGGTGGTGATCGCCGGTTTCCAGGGCGTGGACGAGAATGGCAATATCACTACTCTCGGGCGCGGCGGATCGGATACCACCGCCGTGGCTATGGCCGCAGCGCTCAAAGCGGACGAATGTCAGATTTATACCGACGTGGACGGGGTCTATACCACCGATCCCCGCATTGTGCCCCAGGCCCGCCGGCTGGAACGGATTACCGTGGATGAAATGCTGGAGATGGCCAGCCTCGGTGCCAAGGTGCTGCAGCTACGCTCGGTGGAATTCGCCGGCAAATACCGCGTGCCCCTGCGTGTCTTGTCATCCTTCGTGGACGGCCCCGGTACGTTGATTACTTACGAGGACAATGGGATGGAGCAGCCGTTAATTTCAGGTATCGCCTTCAACCGGGACGAGGCCAAACTCACCATTAAAGGCGTACCTGACCAACCGGGCGTGGCCTATCGCATCCTGGGCGAGGTGGCCAATGCCAATGTGAATGTCGACATGATCATTCAGAACGTGGGCGCCGATGGCACCACGGATTTCACCTTCACCGTTCACCGCAGCGACTACCAACCGGCCCTGGATATCCTGCAAAAGGTCGCCGGACAATTAGCGGCACGTGAGGTGACGGGCGACGCCAAGATCGTCAAGATCTCCGTGGTGGGGGTGGGCATGCGTTCCCACGCCGGTATCGCCAGCACCATGTTCAAGACCCTGGCGGACGAGGGCATCAATATTCAGATGATTTCCACCTCGGAGATCAAAATCTCCGTGGTGGTGGACGAAAAGTACTTGGAACTGGCGGTACGGGCCCTGCACAGCGCTTTCGGGCTGGACCAGGCGCCGGCAAGTCGCTCTTTGAATAATGGCTCTTAGGCAGGGCACTGTACATTAATTTCCCCATGTTTGGCATGGAAGCTGCATATCCATCCAGGGAGCAAATGTAGTCGGTGTAATCAGGTAGTTGGATCACCCTGGTGGGTTTTAATCCCCTAGGTGTGATCAGAGATCGCACGGCAGGCGTATCTGCCGGCAAGCGGCTTGTTGGCCAACGGCGATCGAGCGAGACGTTGACTACGGTTTTATGCGGGTTCGGGTCACGGGTGCAATGGAAGTCCAGAAAGGAGCGCAGCAACATGCTGATTTTAACGAGACGGATTGGGGAAACGCTGAATATTGGCGACGAAGTCCAGGTAACAGTGCTGGGCGTCAAGGGAAACCAGGTGCGCCTAGGCGTGAATGCGCCCAAGGAAATTCCGGTGCACCGGGAAGAAATTTACGAACGCATCAAAAAGGAAAAAGAAGCCGGCCTGCCGCCCCGCTCGGTCAACAAGCAAGACCACGGCTAACCCGCTTATTCGGGCAGCAATCTTTACGAGGCCATCCACTCCCTGTATGCTACGTGCGCATTACTGGAGAGATGGCCGAGTGGTCGAAGGCGCTCCCCTGCTAAGGGAGTATGGGGTTTATAGCTCCATCGAGGGTTCGAATCCCTCTCTCTC
>JAYUFH010000214.1:0-1880 GCA_043738765.1 Pseudomonadota bacterium
TTGTCGTACAACATCTTTTCGAAATGCGGAATCATCCAGTAGTCGTCCACGGAGTAGCGGCAGAAGCCGCCGGCTAGCTGGTCGTAGACGCCGCCGTTGGCCATGGCGTTAAGGCTGTGACGCGCGATGGCGAGCGCCGTCAAGTCATTGCCGCCGTTGTTCACCGCCATGGCCCAGTGACGCAGGCAGCGCTCGATGCTGGTGGGATGGGGAAACTTCGGCGCCTTGCCGAAACCGCCGTGCTCGGCGTCGTATTGCTGTTCCAGCTCGCCGCGTGCCTGATCCAACAGCGCCGGGTCGAGGGTCAGGTCGCCACTCGCCGCCACGGGCAGACTGCGGCGAAACGCATCGTGCACCGCCGCGTTCTGTTGTTGGATGGCGTCGCGCCGATCGCGATAGTAGCCCGCTATTTTTTGCAGGAGATCGGTAAAGGCCGGCAGGCCATGCCGCGCCGTCTTGGGAAAATAGGTACCGCCGAAATACGGCGTGTGATCGTCCGGCGTCAGAAACATCGTGAGGGGCCAGCCGCCGGGGCGCTGCGCCAGCATCTGGTGCGCGAGTTGGTAGATGCGATCCAGGTCCGGGCGCTCCTCGCGATCCACCTTGATGCAGACGAAGAGATCGTTCATCACGGCCGCTACCGCGGCATCCTCGAAGGATTCATGAGCCATGACATGACACCAATGGCAGGCAGAATAACCCACGGACAACAGTATGGGTTTGTCCTCGCGCCGCGCCAGGGTGAGGGCGTCCTCGCCCCAGGGATACCAGTCCACCGGATTGTGGGCGTGTTGCAGCAGATAGGGGCTGGTTTCCGTGATCAAGCGATTGGTATGTTGCGAAGTGGTGTGCGTCATGGCTGAATCCTGACTGTGAAGATCAACTATAACGCGGTGCTGCCGCCATGTCAGCCATTAAGATCGCCTCCGAGCGGATAAACAAAAGGCCATAGGAATTCTTGTTAGCGCATTGAGATAAGTCGCCAACCTCCGTTAAGCTGTTCATCGGTGTTCGTAAAACGTCTTGCCACGACACACGGTGGATAATACCCAGAGGGCACACGAGCGCAGTGTATCCACCAGTCTTTTGACGAAGAAAGATTCATCGCAGTTGGTATGGGAAGCGCCGGAGGACTCTTAGTGGCTGTTTACACACTTCGTAACGAGGAAATCCGCCTGATCTCGGCTCGCCGGGCAACTCGTAAAGAGGTGAAGGATTATGAGAGCTGAATACGATTTTTCCAAGGGCAAGCACCGCGCGAGTATCCCCACAAAGGGCAAGACGCGCATCACCATTTATATCGATGATGCGGTGCTTGATAAATTTCTGACCCGCGCTGAAAAGGCAGGGACCGGCTATCAAACCATGATGAATGAGCGCTCAAGGCCTACTTGGCCGATCGCACGGAAGAACCGATCACCGAGTCAATCTTGCGACGGGTCATTCGGGAAGAGTTACCTCAAACTTCGCCGCCAACAACCCGCACCAGCCGACGCGCAAAGACGGCGCGTGGTTGATTGCGTGAAAAAAAGTGCAGGACTTTGTCGAGATCGGCGAGGTTGTCGCGCAGCTTGACGACGCCGATAAGGTCGAACTGCCCGGAGATTTCGGCGATATAGTGGATCGCGGCCCTCTCCCCAATCCAATCGGCTTGGAGATTTTGCCGTGGTGCGGGGTCGGTTCCCTCCGGATGGAGGTGTCAGCGTTCCTTCTTCAGTATCTATGGAAACTGGCGCTTGACGTTCGAGTTCAAAGACGGACACACCTACGTTGTGGATTACGAGGACTACCACTAATGGCTATGCACAATCCGCCCCATCCCGGCGAGTTCATTACCCAGGTTTATCTGGAGCCCAACAACCTCAGCGGCCGCGAGTTGG
>JAYUFH010000215.1:0-4999 GCA_043738765.1 Pseudomonadota bacterium
CCGAATTCCCAGGAGACGGTTTTGGCTAATACAGTACAGGCAAAGAAGCGCGCGCGTCAGGCGGAAGACCACCGGAAGCACAACACCGGTCTGCGTTCCATGCTGCGCACCCACATCAAGAAGGTCCTGAAGGCCGTGGAAAAGAAGGACAAAGACGCCGCCCAGGCTGCCTTCAAGGAAGCCGTGTCGGTCATCGACAAGGTGGCCAACAAGGGCATCATTCACAAAAATAATGCCGCGCGCCAAAAGAGCCGTTTGAATATCCGCTTGCGCTCCCTCGTCTGAGCCGCCTCTTCGGTCCCTAAAAAAAGCCGGTCTCCGACCGGCTTTTTTTAGTTTCAGGTAGGGTGGATTAAGGCGCGCCAGCGCCGAATCCACCTGCGGGGCTGAACCTTGGCACCACCACTGAAATTTGGCGCGGTGGATACGCTTCGCTTTATCCACCCTGCGCAAATCTACTGGCCTGTAGCGGGCAAAGACACACGACAACGGCCTCAAACCAGGATCATATTATCCCGGTGGATCAGCTCCGGTTCGTCCACGTAACCGAGGATGGATTCGATCTTGTCACTGGCCTGGCCGGCGATGCGTGCCGCTTCCTCCGAGCCGTAGTTCACCAAGCCCCGCACCACTTCAACTCCGTCCGGATCCAGGCAGGCCACCAACTCGCCGCGCTGAAAGTGGCCTTCCACCGCCTGCACCCCCACGGGCAGCAGACTGCGGCCCGCGTCCCGCAAAACCCGGGCCGCCCCGGCGTCCAGGCGCAGTCGCCCCCGCACTTGCATATGATCCGCCAACCAGCGTTTGCGCGCGGCTACGCGGCCCTCAGCGGGTTTGAGATAGGTCCCCAGGCGCTCGCCGGCCAGTATGCGCGGCAATACGTCATTTTCCCGCCCCCAGGCGATGACCGTCGCCGCCCCGGAGCGCGCCGCCTTGGCGGCGGCCAACAGCTTGGTGCGCATACCGCCGCGCCCCAGGGCACCGCCCTCACCGGCCATGACCGCTAATAGTTTGTCGCCCGCGGTGGCCTCCTGCACCAGGACCGCATCCGTATGGCTACGCGGGTCCTTATCGTAGAGCCCGGCCTGATCCGTCAGGATCACCAATAGTTCGGCTTCCAGCAGATTGGCCACCAGGGCGCCTAAGGTATCGTTGTCGCCGAAACGAATTTCGTCCGTGGCCACGGTATCGTTTTCGTTGATCACCGGGATAACGCCCAGCCTAAGCAAGGTCCGCAGGGTGCTGCGGGCATTGAGATAGCGTTCGCGGTTGGCCAGGTCATCGTGGGTCAGCAACACTTGGGCAGTGTGCAGGCCATGCTGCTGAAACGCCGACTCGTACACCTGCACCAAACCCATCTGACCCACGGCGGCCATGGCCTGCAATTCATGCAAGGCATGGGGCCGGGTCTTGAAACCCAGGCGCTGCATGCCAGCGGCCACCGCGCCGGAGGACACGAGCACAACCTCCATGTCGCGCGCGCGCAGCGCCGCCACCTGCGCCACCCAGGCGCTGATGGCGGGCAGGTCCAGGCCCTGGCCATTATTGGTCAGTAGTGCGCTGCCAATTTTGATGACGCAGCGTTTAACCTGTGTCAGGCGTTCGCGCGACTCATGCATCGCTTTCGTCTCCCCTGGGTGTTTCGCCTTGCGTCTCGGCCGCGGCGGTCGCCTCTTCCTGGCGCAAGGTCTCAAGGCGCACCATCAACCGACCCATGAGTTCACGGCAGCCGAAACCGGCGGCGGCGGACACATGAAACACCGGGCCCTTCCATTTGAGCGCCTTGACCAGGGCCTGGCCGCGCGACGCGCGTTCGTCTTCCGGCAGAAGATCCATTTTATTGATCACCAGCCAGCGTTCACGCTTGGCCAGCTCCGGGCTGAATTTCTTCAACTCCTGGGCGATGGTTTTGACACCCGCTACGGGATCGGCATCCGGGTCCATGGGCGCAATATCCACCAAGTGCAGCAGGATGCGGGTGCGCGCCAGATGCTTCAGAAACCGTATCCCGAGTCCGACGCCCTCGGACGCCCCCTCGATCAAGCCAGGGATGTCCGCCATGACAAAACTGCGCTGGTTCTCCACCCGCACTACCCCGAGCTGCGGATGCAGAGTGGTGAAGGGATAATCCGCGATCTTGGGACGCGCCTCGGACACCGCGCTCAGTAGGGTGGACTTACCGGCATTGGGCAGGCCGAGCAATCCCACGTCCGCCAGGACCTGCAGTTCCAATAGCAATTCTCGGTGTTCCCCCGGTCCACCGGGCACAATCTGCTGCGGCGAACGGTTGGTGCTGGATTTGAAATGGATATTACCGAGGCCACTACGGCCGCCCTTGGCCACCAGCAGGGTCTCCTCCGGCCGGGTCAGGTCACCGATGACTTCGCCGGTATCCGCATCTCGCACCAGGGTGCCCAGGGGCACGGCGATGGTTAAATCTTCCCCGCCCTTGCCGTACATCTGTCGGCCATGACCACGCTCGCCATGCTGCGCACGAAACTGGGTGGAAAAACGAAAATCCGCCAGGGTGTTGAGGCCGCTGTTGGCAACTAAATAGACACTGCCGCCACGGCCGCCGTCGCCGCCGTCCGGGCCGCCACGGGGAATAAATTTCTCACGCCGGAAGCTGGAGGACCCATCGCCCCCGTTGCCTGCCTCCACCTTTATTGTGGCCTCATCGACGAATTTCATTAGTTACCTTGCTACGCCTTCTCGGCTAATTGGGTTCCGGACACCCTTGCTATTGATCTTTACACAATCCACTACATCACCCAGGTACGGTAGGGTGGGCAATGCCCACCCTACGTCGGCAATTATCCATTGCGCAATCCACGACATCACCCGGGCACAGGTAGGGTGCGCCCTGCGCACCAAAGGCTACGTTGGGCCATGGCGTGGTGCGCAGGGCGCACCCTACGTCCGAGTGACCCGGACAAACAAAAAACCCCGCGTCATCAACTGAGCGGGGTTTCGGAAAACCGGTGGGCTTGAAGTAAGCGCGATTAACTCGCCACCACACTCACGGTTTTCCGGCTGCGCGGCCCTTTGATCTCGAACAGCACCTTGCCGCTGGACAGGGCGAACAGGGTGTCGTCCTTGCCGATGCCGACATTGCGGCCGGGATAAAACTTGGTCCCGCGCTGCCGCACCAAAATATTGCCCGCCAACACTTCCTGCCCGGCGTAGCGCTTCACGCCCAGACGTTTTGATTCGGAATCGCGACCGTTACGGGAACTGCCGCCTGCTTTTTTATGTGCCATTGCCGTTACCTCTGTTTAGTTCTGACGTGCCGCTTCACTTGCCGATGGCGGTGATTTCAATCTCAGTGTAGTTCTGCCGGTGGCCGGCCTGCTTGCGGTGATGCTTGCGGCGGCGGAACTTGAAGATGCGGATCTTTTCGCCGCGCCCGTGACCCTTGACGGTCGCCGTGACGGCGGTACCGACCAGTAGCGGTGTGCCGACCTGCACATTGGCATCGTCGGCAACCATCAGCACTTTGTCCAGGCTGATGGTGGCGCCGGCCTCAACCGGCAGCGTTTCCACGCGCACCACATCGCCAACCGCTACCCGATACTGCTTGCCGCCTGTCTCAATTACCGCGTACATGATTGATTCTCCGTGGGAAATACCCACATCCCGCTTGAATGAAAGGCGTGGATTCTAACGATTGCCACTGCAACTTACAAGTGGGATCTCAATAAATTGGGCTGCTATGTTCGATAAATTGGATTGTTATGTAGGTTGGGTTAAACCGCGCCAGCGGCGAACCCAACAGAATCATACTAAATTGGTGGATACGCTTGCGCTTTATCCACCCTACATCTCTTCAACCCCACCCCCGCTCGGACAGAGAAACACCCTTTCCCCTCGACGTGAACCTTGCCAGCAACCAAGGCATAAACTAGCATGCCGGGCTCATCGCCACGACCTAACTACGACACGACCCCATGAATCTCGAGGCCATACTGGCACTCACCGAGGAAGACCGGCAAGCCGTGGATCGCGAGATCCAGGAGCGGCTGAGTTCCGAGGTAGCGCTGATCAACCAGTTGGGCAACTATATTATTAACAGCGGCGGTAAACGCTTCCGACCCCTGATCGTGCTGCTGGCCAGCCGCGCCTGCGGCTATAGCGGCGAGGCCCACATCCGGCTGGCGGCCATCATCGAGTTTATTCACACCGCGACCCTGTTGCACGATGACGTGGTGGACGGCTCGGAGCTGCGCCGCGGCCAGTCCACGGCCAACGCCGTTTGGGGTAATGAGGCTAGTGTGCTGGTAGGGGATTTTCTCTATTCCCGCGCCTTCGAAATGATGGTGTCCTTGCGCCACATGCGCGTCATGGATATTCTTTCCAAGGCCACCAATACCATCGCCGAAGGCGAGGTCATGCAGTTGCTCAATTGCCATAATCCAGATATCAGTGAACAGCAATACCTGCATGTGATCCGCAGCAAAACCGCCAAGCTGTTCGAGGCGGCGGCGCAACTCGGCGCCGTCATCGGCGGACAAAACCCGACCGTTGAGGCGGCGCTCGCCGCCTATGGCATGCATCTGGGCACGGCCTTTCAGTTGATCGACGACGTGCTGGATTACCGCGCCGACCGTGCCACCCTGGGTAAAAACATTGGCGACGATCTCGCGGAAGGTAAGCCGACCCTGCCCCTGATCCACGCCATGCGCATGGGCAACCCTGGACAATCCGGCCTGTTGCGCAGCGCCATTGAAAAAGGCGGGTTGGATCAAATCAATGCCGTCGTGGCCGCCATTGAATCCACCGGGTCCATCGCGTACACTGCGCACCAAGCCGAGGCTGAAGCGGGTCTGGCGGAAGAGGCGTTGGCTGTTTTACCCGAAACGCCTTTCAAGCAAGCGTTACTGGACCTCGCCCACTTTTCTGTTCATCGCAATCACTGAAACCATCGGGGTGTAGCGCAGCCTGGTAGCGCACTTGCTTCGGGAGCAAGGGGCCGGAGGTTCGAATCCTCTCACCCCGACCA
>JAYUFH010000216.1:0-4997 GCA_043738765.1 Pseudomonadota bacterium
GGCGCTCTGGAACAGGGGCGCAACGGCTGGACCCATCAGCGCCCCGAGGTGGAAAACTACTTCGCCGCCATGATGCGCAACGGCAACGTCTACCTGCTGTTCCCGGCGGATGCCAACATGATACAGGTGGCCTACGACTGGGCCCTCGGCACCCACAACAAAGGCATCATCATCATCGCCTCCAAGAGCCCGCTGCCGGTGTACACCACCCTGGCGCAATCCCGCGAGGCCATGGCCAATGGCGCTATCGCCCTGTACGAAAGCAAGACCGGCGCCAAGGGCACGGTGGTCCTGGCCGTGACCGGCGACATGGTGTTGCTGCCGGTGTTCGAAGCGCGTGACAGGCTGGAGCAGGACAGCTACCGGGTGCGCATCGTCTGCGTGGCGAATCCGCGCCGTCTGTATCGTCCCACGGACATCGCCTGGGATACCGTGGCGCAGCCGGACAATGCCCTCATGGATGACGCCCACTTCAACGCCCTGTTCGATGGCGATGTGTTGCTCGCGGTGAGCGGTGGTCCGAGCGGGCCTCTCGAACCCGTGCTATTGCGCACGCGTGCAGCGCGGCGTGACGTGTTCGCCTGGAAGCGCGGCGAGACCACTGCGTCCCCCGGCGAGATCATGGGCTTCAACGGCATCACCGCCGAGGCCATGACGGCGCGCGTCTTGAAACTAACGGGGCGCTGATGGGAAGCTGACGACATGCCGCAGACCAAGATCATCGTACTGGACGATGATCCCACCGGATCCCAGACCGTGCACGGCTGTTTGCTGCTGACGCGCTGGGATACGGACACCCTGCGTGCCGCTTTGGCCGATGCGGCGCCGCTGTTTTTCGTGCTGGCCAATACCCGCGGCATGGATGCCACGCAGGCCGCCGAGGTCACGCGCGCAGTCAGCCGCAATCTTAAAAACGTACTGGACGAACTGGCCCGGGCGGACAGCCACATCAATCCGATTTTGGTCAGCCGCTCCGATTCCACCCTGCGCGGCCATTACCCCGTGGAGACCGACGTCATCGCCGAGGAGCTGGGGCCCTTCGATGCGCATTTCCTGGTGCCGGCATTCTTCGAGGGCGGGCGCATCACCCGCGACAGCGTGCATTATCTGATGGTGAACGGAAAACCGGTGCCGGTGCACGAAACCGAATTCGCCCGTGACTCGGTTTTCGGTTACATCCACAGTTACCTACCGGATTACGTGGAGGAGAAAACCCACGGCGGAATCAAAGCCGCCACGGTGCAGCGTTTTCTCCTGGACGCAGTGCGCGGTGACTGTCTGGATCGATTGCTGCAACTGCACGGAAACACCTGCTGTGTGGTGGATGCCGATACCCAGTCCGATCTGGATAATTTCTGCCGCCAGCTGCGCGCCGCCACAGCACGGGGCAAGCGCTTTCTTTTTCGCAGCGCCGCCAGCCTGCTGACCTCCCTGGCCGACCTCGGACCCCAGCCGGTGGCGGCGGCGGACATGCGTCAGTTTACGCGTGCAGCGCGGGCCGGTGCGGTCATCGTCGGTTCGCACGTAACGAAAACCACCCAGCAACTGGAACAACTCCTGAAGCAACCGGATGTCCTGGCCTTGGAGGTGGAGGTGAACCGCATCGATAGAGAAGGCCCGGCACTGCTGATGGAGGTACTGGCAACGGCGCGCAACGCGCACGCCACTGGACTGACACCGGTGATTTACACCAGCCGCGCGGAAAAAGCCTTTGCCGACCGGAAGACCCGGCTGGCCTTCGGTGAACAGGTATCAGCCTTCCTGATGCAGGTGGTACGCGGGCTGCCGCCAACCCTGGGTTTCCTCATTAGTAAAGGCGGCATCACCTCCAACGATGTGCTGAGTTCCGGCCTGAGCCTCAAAACCGCGCGCGTCCTCGGGCAGATACTGCCGGGTTGCTCCGTGGTGTGCTGCCCGCAGGATCACCCGCGTTATCCTGCCATGCCGGTGGTCATTTTTCCCGGCAACGTGGGCGACGAGAACGGACTGGCCACGGTTTATCGGCGGCTGAGTGTCCAATGACCAGCCCGGCACAGGCTGGCGCTCAACGGGTAAGCACCTGGGCCGCGGCGCCCAGCGCATGTTATCTTTAGATACTCACACAAGGAACCTCTGAACAAGTGGCAAAAACAATCATGCTGTCCCCTCGACCTGCGGGTTATGCCTCCCCGAAGGGGGCTCAGGGAGAGGAGGACTTGTTCAGGGGTTCCATAACAACCGATACGCGCTATGAGTGACACACCCATCGCCAGTGAAGCACCCAGTAGCGCGACGCGCCAGTCCCTGGTGACCGCGTTGCGCGAGTTCCTTCCGCCAGCGGCGATTCTGTCTGCGTCGGAAGACACCCGGCCCTATGAGTGTGATGGCCTGTCGGCCTATCGCCAGGTACCGTGGCTGGTGGTGATGCCAAGCACGGTGGAACAGGTACAACGCATCATGCGCCTGTGTCACGCACGGCGTATTCCGGTGGTGGCGCGAGGTGCCGGCACCGGCCTGTCTGGCGGTGCGCTGCCACACGCACAGGGCGTGCTGCTGAGCCTGGCCAAGTTCACGTCGATCCTCGGCATCGACCCGGCCAACCGCACGGCGCGGGTGCAACCGGGGGTGCGCAACCTGGCCATCTCCCAGGCCGCGGCGATGTACAGCCTGTATTATGCCCCCGACCCATCGTCGCAGATTGCTTGCACCATCGGCGGCAATGTGGCGGAAAATTCCGGCGGCGTGCACTGCTTAAAATATGGACTGACGGTGCACAACATCCTCAAACTCGAGGTCGTCACCGTGGATGGTGCGCGCATCACCCTCGGCAGCGAGGCCCTCGATGCACCGGGCTACGATCTGCTGGCGTTGATGACCGGCTCGGAGGGCATGCTTGGCGTTATCGTTGAGGTCAGCGTCAAGCTGCTGCCACTGCCGGAACGTGCGCAGGTCCTGCTTGCGGCCTTCGATGACGTGGCCAAGGCAGGTGCCGCCGTGAGCGCCATCATCGCCGCCGGCATTATCCCCGCGGGACTCGAAATGATGGACCGGCTGGCAATCCGCGCGGCGGAGGACTTCGTGCACGCCGGCTACCCCACCGACGCCGAAGCGATATTGTTATGCGAAGTCGATGGCACCCACGCGGAAGTCTCCGAACACGTCATACAGATACAGGAACTGATGCAGCATTGTGGTGCCACCGAGGTGCGTACTGCACGCGACGAGCAGGAGCGCATGACCTTTTGGAAAGGACGCAAGGCTGCGTTCCCGGCGGTGGGTCGCCTGTCCCCCGACTACTACTGTATGGATGGCACCATTCCTCGCAAACGCCTGCCGGAGGTGTTGCAGCGCATCCGCGCATTGTCCGAAGAATATGGCTTGGCCGTGGCCAATGTATTCCACGCCGGCGATGGCAATTTGCATCCACTGATCCTCTACGACGCCAACAAACCCGGTGAACTGCAACGCACCGAGGAATTCGGCGGACGCATACTCGAACTGTGCGTCGAGGTGGGCGGTACCATCACTGGCGAACACGGTGTCGGCATGGAGAAAATCAATCAGATGTGCATGCAATTCAGCAGTGCCGAGTTGCAGCAATTCCATGGCATCAAGTACGCGTTTGATCCCCTCGCCCTGCTCAACCCGGGCAAGGCCGTGCCGACACTGCATCGCTGTGCCGAATTCGGCGCGCAGCACGTGCGCCACAATGCCCTGCCATTTCCTGAGCTCGAGCGTTTTTAAGTATGGATAGTGATTGCACTCAGGAATTCCGCGCCGCTATCCAGGCGGCCATAACTGATAACACCCCCCTCAATATTGCCGGCGGCGGCAGCAAGGAATTTCTCGGACGCACACCCACAGGAGTGCGCCTTTCAACCGCGGCGCATCGCGGCATACTCCATTACGAACCGAGCGAACTGGTGATCACGGCGCGCGCAGGAACCCCGTTGCGTGAAGTGGAGCAGGCCCTGGCGGAACGCGGCCAGATGCTGGCGTTCGAACCGCCGCACTTCAGCGACACTGCAACCCTGGGCGGCGTCGTGGCCTGCGGCCTGTCGGGACCGCGTCGACCCTACGCCGGCGCGCTACGGGATTTCGTACTCGGCTGCCGCATCATCAATGGCCGGGGCGAGGTCCTGCACTTCGGCGGCGAGGTCATGAAGAACGTGGCTGGCTATGATGTATCGCGCCTGATGTGCGGCGCCATGGGCACCCTTGGGCTACTGCTCGACATCAGCATAAAAGTCCTGCCACGCCCGGCGACGGAAATCACCCTGGTGCAGGACTGCACCGCCGCGGTGGCCATCGCCCGCATGAATGCCTGGGCCGGGCGGCCGCTGCCCCTGTCCGCCGCCGTGTATGACGGTCAGCAACTCCGCTACCGGTTGTCTGGCGCCGACAGCGCGGTAAAGACAGCGCGTCAACACATGGGTGGCGACCCCGAGCCGGATTCCGATCGCTTTTGGCGCGACGTGCGCGAACAGCAACACGGTTTTTTCACCGATGCCAAATCCCTGTGGCGCCTGTCCCTGCCACCGGCAGCAGCGCCGCTTGAACTACCTGGAAAATATCTGGTCGACTGGGGCGGTGCGCAGCGCTGGCTTATTTCCAGCGCCGATGTCGAGTCTATCCGCGCCACCGCGGCGGCGGCCGGTGGTCACGCCACCCTGTTCCGCGGCGGGACGCGCGATGCCGAACGTTTCCATCCGCTACCGTCCAGTCTGCTGACACTCCATCGCGCCCTCAAACAAGCGTTTGACCCGTCCGGGATTTTCAATCCTGGACGACTGTATGCGACCCTATAGCCACCCATCGTCAACGACACAACTTCATGCAAACCACGATCCCCGACATCATCGGACTCACCCCCGCAGGACAGGAGGCCGATCAGATCCTGCGCAGTTGTGTACACTGCGGATTCTGCATCGCCACCTGTCCCACCTATCTGTTGCTCGGTGACGAACTGGACGGACCGCGCGGACGCATCTACCTCATCAAACAGGCCCTTGAAGGAA
>JAYUFH010000217.1:0-4993 GCA_043738765.1 Pseudomonadota bacterium
ACCAGCCTGCGGGAGCAGGGTACCGAACTTCCCCTCGCCAGCAAGGCCTCCTCCCTGCGGCATTATTCGCCAGTTGAACTGAAAAAAATCGGCAGCGAGGCGCGCGGCTTTATCCTCTTCCTTGAACAGAACAGCGTGTTGGATGCGCGTACCCGTGAGTTGGTGATTGATCGTATCATGGCACTGGAAACGGAAGAGATCACCCTGGAGCACTTGAAGTGGGTGATATTGATGGTGTTGTTCAACCAGCCGGGTCAGGAACAGGCCTATGCCTGGATGGAAGATCTTATCTTCGATGGTGTGCAGGAACATCTACACTGAAGCACGGTTTAGTGTGGCGTGCGTATAAAAAATGAGAAGCCCTGAAAAGGGTTTTTTCTTTTTGCGCGCAAGGAGTGTGTCTCCGTCTCCAAGTTATTCAAATAGCATGTATTTCAGGCCGCGAACTACCGCAGGATCAGCGTCCTTAGGCAGGGAGGCTGCCGGTTCGGAAATACCGGCCCAGGATTTTGGGCTTGACAAGCTACACGGTTTGTCGTCCACAATGCGCCCTACTGACGTATGTGCATGACGCGCGTACTGTTCAATTGCTGACTAAACGAAGCCCAAGGGCCTAATGTCGAAGAATCTGATTATTGTGGAATCGCCGGCGAAAGCCAAAACCATGGCCAAGTATCTGGGCAAAGGTTTCACGGCGCTGGCGTCTTACGGCCACGTGCGCGACCTGTTGCCGAAAAAAGGCGCGGTGGATCCGGACAACGACTTTGCGATGAAGTATGTCGCGATCGAAAAAAACAAGAAGCACCTGGATGCCATCATCAAGGCCATGAAAGGCTGTGACGCCCTGTACCTCGCCACTGACCCGGATCGCGAAGGCGAGGCCATCTCGTGGCATTTGTACGAGATACTGAAAGAAGAGGGTGTGCTCGAAGGCAAGCCGGTGCACCGCGTCGAATTCTACGAAATCACCAAGACGGCGATCCAAAAGGCCATCAAGGAGCCACGCGAACTGTCGGGCAACCTGATCGATGCGCAGCAGGCGCGGCGCGCCCTCGACTATCTGGTGGGATTTAATCTATCGCCCTTGCTGTGGAAAAAAGTGCGTCGCGGGCTGTCCGCCGGGCGTGTGCAGAGTCCGGCATTGCGTCTGATCGTCGAGCGCGAGGAGGAGATCGAGCGCTTCCAGGCGCGTGAGTACTGGACCATCGAATCCGACCTGACTACCAAGGGGCAGAACTTCGTTTCCAAGCTGAGTTATTTCCAGGGCGAAAAACTCGAGCAGTTTTCCGTCGTCGATGAAAACCGCGCCGCGGAAATCGAGGCGGAAATGCTCAAGCAGGCCCAGGGCCGCTACCTCGTCACGTCGGTGGAGAAGAAGCAGCGCAAGCGCAACCCGTCGCCGCCCTTCACCACGTCCACCCTGCAGCAGGAGGCGTCGCGCAAGTTGGGGTTCACTGCGCAACGCACCATGCGCACGGCGCAACAGTTGTACGAAGGTGTGGACATCGGCGGCGAGACGGTTGGTCTTATTACCTACATGCGCACCGATTCGGTCAACCTGGCGGCGGAGGCGATAAGCGAGATCCGCGAACTCATCGCCAAGCGTTTCGGTGAAGACAACCTGCCAGAGACGCCGCACGTTTACAAAACCAAATCCAAGAACGCGCAGGAGGCGCACGAAGCAGTGCGCCCGACCTCGGCGGAGCGTATCCCCGAGCAGATGAAGGAGCGCCTCACGCCGGAGCAGTTCAAGCTGTATGAGCTGATCTGGAAACGCACCGTGTCCTGCCAGATGGTGCATGCGGTATTGGATACCGTGGCGGTCGACCTCGAGGCCGGCTCGGGCAATATCTCGCGCGCTACCGGCTCCACCCTGGTCAAGCCGGGTTTTATGGCGGTCTACCAGGAAGGCACCGACGAAAAGAAGCCGGAAGAAGAAGACGAGTCCCTGTTGCCGGTCATGCTCAAAGGCGAATACGTGGACTTGCGCGGCATCCGCAAGGAGCAGCACTTTACCGAGCCGCCGCCGCGCTACTCGGAAGCAAGCCTGGTCAAGACGCTGGAGGCCTATGGCATCGGTCGTCCGTCCACCTATGCCGCGATTATCTCCACCCTCGAGACGCGTGAGTACGTCACCCTGGATAAACGTCGGTTTCAACCCACCGATGTGGGACGGGTGGTGAACAAGTTTCTGTCGGAACATTTTCACAAGTACGTGGATTACGATTTCACCGCGCGCTTGGAGGACGACCTGGACGCGGTGTCGCGCGGCGAGCGCGAGTGGCGCCCGCTGTTGAAGGAATTCTGGACCGAGTTCCATCAGCAGGTGGTGGATAAAGAGGACGTCGACCGGCCGGGCATCGAGATGATGGAGGAGGATTGCCCCAAGTGCGCGAAGAAATTATCCAAACGCCTCGGGCGCAACGGCTATTTCATCGGTTGCACCGGTTATCCCGAGTGTGACTACACGCGCAACGTGGACGACGAGGTCGGTGCCTCCAACGAGCCGCAGATCGTGGAGGGCCGCAGTTGCCCCAAGTGCGAATCGGCCCTGGTCATCAAGCGCGGTCGTTACGGCAAGTTCATCGGTTGCAGCAACTATCCCAATTGCAAGCACATGGAGCCGCTGGAAAAGCCCGCCGACACCGGCGTGCAATGCCCCGAGTGCAAACAGGCGAGCATGCTCAAGCGCAAATCGCGCTATGGCAAGATATTCTATTCCTGCGCGCGCTATCCCGACTGCAAGTACGCGGTGTGGAATCTGCCCATCCCCGAACCGTGTCCGCAATGCGGCTGGCCGATCACCAGCATCAAGGTGACCAAACGGCGCGGAACGGAAAAGGTCTGCCCGCAGAAGGAGTGCGGTTTCGCCGAGCCCTATGAAGGCGAGTACGCGCCCAGCGAGGGCGGGGCTACGGACGCCTGAAGGCGGTGAACGCCCACCGCCGTGTGGATAGCTACAGGGCGCGATGTCAGGCCGCGATGACAAATAGCCCAATGACACAGCCCATACCACCGGCCCAGACGAGCGAGCGCAGTGTCGCCCAATCGCCGATATAGGCAATACCGTGAGCCAGGCGAAATCCGATAAAGCCCAGTGCCAGCAGATCAATATGCGTTTGGGGCGCGCCAAGCTGCTGCGCGATAATAACCGCCGCCGCAAACGGCGGCAGTGCCTCGAAGGCATTGAGTTGTGCCCAGGTGGCGCGTTGCCGCCAACCGGAGAGTTTTTCGAGGTAGGCGCGTGGCGCCGCATTGTCGTAGCCGGGCGCGAGCTTGGCGGCTATCACCCAGCTGTAGGGAAGTAAGGCGGCAACCAGGATACACCAGTAGGCGGTAGTCATAACGTTCCTGCTTAAGAGTAGTTGGTGCGTTGGGTGGATGTTAGTGGTGGTGTCCGCCGGCGCCGTGCACGTGGCCGTGGCTCAATTCTTCCGCGCTCGCATCGCGCACCTCCATGACCTCTACGCTGAACAACAGCGTGACGCCGGCGAGGGGATGGTTGGCGTCGATGGTCACTTGATCGTTTTCCACCTTGGTGATCGTGACGACACTGACGCCGTCTTCCGTCGGCGTCTGGAATTGCATGCCCAGCTCGATCTCCACCCCCGGCTCGAAGCGTTCGCGCGGAATCAGCTGGACCATGTCCGCTTCGCGCTGACCATAGGCCTCTTCCGGCGGCACGGTGACTTTGAGCTTGTCCCCGGCGACCTTGCCGGTAAGGGCGTTCTCCAGGCCAGGGATGATATTGTTGGCGCCATGCAGATAGGCCATGGGTTCGCCGCCCTCGGAACTATCGATGACGGTATCGGTGTCATCGGTCAAGACGTAGTTGATGACGACGACCTTGTTTTTGGCGATCTGCATAAGGCAACCTTTCGTGGAGTCTATAGGTTAAATTTTACGCGATCCGCGCGGGGGGTGCAAAGTCTGCGGGCAGGACGGTCGGTCGACGCTGCTGGCATCACGCCGGATCGCGTGGTAGAAACGCCTAGCGGGCCAGTGTCCCGCACGCGGGTTGTCTTCTCAACGCAACAACTTCAAGGTGATGATTTAATCGTGGTGGAGAAATTCACGGGCATAGGCTGGGCAGTGCTGTTGGCGGGTGCTGTGTCGCTGGCGTCGTGTGTGGGCTGGCCGCCGCAGCCCGCCGGCGTGGGTGCAGCAATTTCCTGGGACAAGCTCCCTGGTTGGCAGGTTGATCGTCTCGCCGAGGCCTGGCCAGCCCTGTTGCGCAGCTGCAGTAAAATCCGCGGGCGTGACGTTGTCTGGCGCGAACTCTGTCTGGATGCCGATTGGATGTATACCCCGGACGACGCCAGCGCGCGCGCCTTTTTCGAACACCATTTTCGTCCCCACCCTCTGTTCGGTAAGGGCGGCGAACCGGAGGGCCTGATCACTGGCTATTACGAACCACTGTTGCAGGGCAGCCTGACGCGTACTGAACGCTTTCGCTATCCCCTGTATCGTCGTCCGGATAATCTGCTGACCGTGGACCTGGGGTCCTTGTATCCCGAGCTTCAGGGCAAGCCGGTGCGGGGCCGGTTACAGGGCAATCGCGTCGTTCCGTACTTCAGCCGCGCGGAAATCACCGCGGGTGACCAACTTCTCGCCGGCCAGGAACTGCTGTGGGTGGATGATGCGGTGGCGCTGTTTATGCTGCAGGTGCAGGGGTCGGGACGCGTGACGCTGCCGGACGGTTCGGTGCTAGCGGTGGGTTATGCGGACCAGAACGGCCACCCGTATTTTCCCATCGGCCGGCGACTGGTGGAAATGGGTGCGCTCAAGCCGGGAGAGGTGACGCTCTACAGCATCCGCGACTGGCTGCGTAACCACCCGGACGAGGCGGAAGGCGTGCTCAACCGCAATCCGAGTTTTATCTTCTTCGCGCTGCGCGACGCATCCCTCGACGGACCCATCGGCTCCCTGAACGTACCGCTGGTGCCGCAGCGATCCATTGCGGTGGACGCCAGCATGATTCCCCTCGGCACGC
>JAYUFH010000218.1:0-1866 GCA_043738765.1 Pseudomonadota bacterium
GTGCCGCCAACCATCGTGGCGGTAAAGGTGAGATTGGAACCCACTGGCACCAGCGTGTCGCTCGCCATGACCGCGGTCACGGCATACACCCGGATCGTCTTGTTGGTGGTGCTGTTGTCACAGGTGATGGCGACGGCTTTCTCCCCTGGTGAATCGTAGCGCACGGTGCAACTGAGCAGGCCGGCGGCATCTGAGGGAAACTGGCCCAGCCCAAAGGGGAGTATTTGAACCGTCGCGTCCCCAGCCCATGAGATGGCATTCGGCGTGACTGCAGGGGTCAGGGTAGTCGTGAAATCCACCAGGTCACCCAACGCGATGTCTTCCGCGCTGGCCGTCAGATTGATCTCCCCTGCAAAGGCCACGGTGACGATATTGGACTGCTTGGATGAACCGAGCCAGGCCTCGATGACATACGGGCCGACGTTGGTGAAGGTGTAGTCCAGGTTCGTGCCGGTCCAATTGGTGACGAGCGTGCCGTTCACATACCAGTCGATGGGCGGCACGCTGGGGCCGGAACGGTTCAGCACGGCAGTGAACTGGGCGTTGGAGGTCACCGCCACCACGTTCGCCACCACGTTCGTGCTGGCCGTGACCGCCTGGACGGCATACACGCGGATCAACTGGCTGGCCGAGCTATCGCCGCAGGTGACGGTCACCGGCTGTCCAAGCGGTTGGGACTCGGAATCCGGGGTCTCGAAGTAGAACGTCTTGGCAGCGCCGCCGTTCAAGTCGGGAAACGGCGCTGCATTGGTAGCCGGGGGCGTGACGCGGGAGCTCACCGGACCGCTCCAAACATTGGAGTCGGGTGAGACTGCGGGCGTGGTGCTGGCCGTGAAAGTGACGGCATCACCGACCTTGATGTCCAGCGCTCCGGCCACGAGGTTGATCGTCCCGCGGAACGTGACGGTCAGCGTCGTGCTGGTTTCGGTGCCACCGCACCGGGCGGTGACGGTGTACGTGCCGGCATTGGTGAAGGCGCAGGTGAAGGTCGTGGTGGTGGAATTGGTGTTGGTCATACCGTTGACGAGCCATTCGATGACGGGAGGGGTGGGGCCGATGTCATTCATCACCGCAGTGAAGGTGACGTTGGAACCCACCGATGGCGACCACTGGTCCCGGATCACACTCGAGACGACATAGGTCCAGGGATTGAAGCCGTTAAGCGAGAAAGAATAGCTCGTGTAAGCAGCCGGCAGGGCGGGGGTGATGTCCTGGCTGCCATTCGCCGCGAGGGCCAGCACGATCCGGCCACTCAGGTCTGCGGACTGCCCGGCGACGACGATGTCCTCGGGATTGATCCCGCCGCCGGCGGAGGGAAAAACACCCACCCAGATGGAGTAGAACATCACGTTGGTCGCGCCCGGTTCGCCGCCGGTGAGCAGTTCGATGCGGGCCTGGGCGGTTTCGGTGACGGTATTGGTCTGCGGCAGGCGGAAGGAAGGGTTGTTGGTATCGCCGGGATCGGTCTGGGTGGAGTTGATGGCCACATGGACCCACGGATAATAGGGCTGGGCCAGGCCGGCGATGCCGTTGGTGGTGTAGGTGTTGGTGTAATAGTAGGTGCTGAGGTCGTAATCGTAGGCCCAGCTACCCCGGCAATCCACGCTCGTCTGCGTTCCCACACCGGGTGCGGGCGGCCAGACGGCGCGGTTGCGCGAAGATACAGCCCCCGAATTTGGCGGGCCGAACGGACTCCAAAAACAACTCCGATCATTCGCCGAGGTCTCCGTGCCGCCCTGCGTCAGGCTCCAATTGACGTTGTTCCGGTCAATCACAATGTGTCCCTCGCTAGATTCGACCGCCCCGTTGGTATCCAATCATTGATAGGTGTAGCTGTTGGTCTGTGCGAAGGACCGGGTGTAACTG